>JAPOLP010000946.1 GCA_029977045.1 Planctomycetota bacterium | reverse complement strand
GTGGCCGTCGGGATGAAATTCCAGCGTGACGACGCGTTGCCAGGGAGAGCTTCGACCTTCCAACGGTGGAGCGAGAACCGCAACCACAAGCGGAAGTACAACCATAGTCCAGATGAATGGCCTCATTGCGGCAGCCTCCATCAGAACGGAGTGGTGATCCGACAATCGTCAGGCGGATTTCAAGTTAATGGCTGCCCCAGTTCTGCTGAAGGTCGTAACGCCCACTTTCCTGAATCGTTACGTCAGATTCGCCAGTTCGCCGTTGCTGTCGCCGAGCTGGTCGACGTTGATGTCCATGCGATTGAGCAGTGAGACCCACAGGTTGCTGATGGGGGTTTCGCTGGCGTAGCGGATGTGGCGGCCTGTTTTGAGAGTGCCGCAGGCGCCTCCGGCAAGCAGGACGGGCAGGTCGTCGTGGTTATGGCGGTTGCCGTCTGAGTTGCCGCTGCCGTAGGCGACCATGCAGTGATCGAGCAGCGTGCCGTCGCCTTCCTGAACCGACGCCAGCTTCTCCAGCAGGTAGGCGAGCTGCGTTGTGTGGAACTGGTTTATCTTCGCGATCTTCGCCTTCTTCTCCTCGTCGTTGCCGTGGTGCGACAGATTGTGATGCCCGTCGGAGACTCCGATGAACGGATACGGCTTGTTGCTGCCCTCGTTCGCGAGCACGAACGTGCAGACTCGCGTGACGTCCGTTTGGAAGCCCAGCACCATCAGGTCGGCCATCAGCCGGATGTGCTCTTCGTATGTCGCCGGAACGCCGGTTGGCATCGGGTAGTCGGGCGTTTCGATCGGTGGCAGGCTGGCGGCTCGTTCGATGCGGACTTCGATGTCACGCACTGCGGTGAAGTATTCGTCGAGCTTGCGGACGTCGTTTGCGCCGAGCTTCGACGAGAGGCCCTTCGAGTCTTCTCGGACGAAATCCAGGATGCTGCGTCGGCGTGAGTCGCGTTTGACTCGCGTTCCATCCGGCACGGTCGAGAACAGCCGTTCGAAGACGAGCTTCGGATTGACTTCCTTGGGCAGCGGCTGCGTTGCCGACTTCCAGGACATCGTCGACGAGTAGACGCACGAGTAACCCGAGTCGCAGTTGCCGGCCATCGAACCCGCTTCGCAGCCGATCTCCAGCGACGGCAGTCTCGTCAGATGACCGATGCGCGAAGCAGCAAGCTGATCGACGGAGATACCGTTTCGAATGTCCGTACCGTCTGTCTTCTTTGGATGTGCTCCCGTCAGGAAGGCGGCCAGAGCGCGAGCATGGTCACCACCACCGTCTCCGTGCGGCCGGGCTCCGTCAGCAGTCAGGCCGGTCAGGACGAGAATCCGATCTTTGAAGCTGGCCAGCGGCTGCAGGATCGACTTGAGCTCGTAGTCGCTGCCCTCCGCCTCGGGAGTCCAGTCGGCCATATTCTTGCCGTTCGGCACGTACAGAACAGCCAGCCGGTTCGGAGCCGCCTGGCCATCCTTTGTGTCGGCAGCCCAGGCGTTGGCCGGCCCCATCGCTTCGAGCCACGGCAGGGCGAGAGTGATTCCGGTACCACGCAACAACGTACGGCGGGACATGGGCTGAAATGCGGGCATGAGACATTCCTGAGAGGGTAGGGTGGATCGAGTGAAACGAGGCCCACCATGTGTGTGGGAGCGAGGTTGGTATTGTTGTTTCTGCCAGTCGGTGGTGGGTCTCGCGTTGCTCGACCCATCCTGCGGAGTGCTACTCCGCACCGCGGCGGTTGACGAAGGGTTCGCTTTTTACGATTTCGGAAACCAGGGCGGAGAACCGATAGTCGTTTTCTCCGACGGCTTTGACAATCCGGTTGACGGTTGGGCGGTCGTAGTACTCAAGGCCGCGACCGAGAGCGTAAGTCAGCATTTTCTCAGCGATGCAGCGGGTGAAGTCGTCCTTGCGCTGCAGCAGGAGCTGTTTCAGCTCAGCCGGGCCGGCAAACTTCTGGCCGTCGGGCAGTTCACCGGAAGGGTCGATTGAGCCTTCTCCGTCTTTGTCTCGCCAGCGACCGACGGCGTCGAAGTTCTCGAACGCGAAGCCCAGCGTGTCCATGTTTGTGTGGCAGGCCGCGCAACTAGGATTCTCGCGGTGCTGCTGCATCTGTTCTCGAAGCGTGCCGGTCAGCTTGCCCTTCTGATCTTCGAGCAGCGGGACATTCGGCGGCGGTGGGGGAGGCGGCGTGCCAAGCAACTGTTCGAGCACCCATTTGCCGCGTTTGACGGGCGACGTTCGCGTTGGATTCGACGTGACGGTCAACACGCTGGCCTGAGTCAGCAGCCCACCTCGTTCACCGTTGAGCAGCGAGACACGGACGAACTCGGGACCGCGAATCTGCTGTCCTTTCGGACCGTCGGAGTTGAAGCGAGGCCCGTTGCCGTTGGTGTCCGTGATGCCGTAGTGCTGCGCGAGCGGGCCGTTCAGGTAGGTGAAATCAGCGGCCAGCATGTCGAGCAGGCTGCGGTCTTCCTGCACGATTTCGATCAGGAACCGCCGCGTCTCGCCGAGCATCGAGCGACGCAGGAATTCGCTGAACGACGAAAACAGTTCTTTGTCCGGCGAAAATGTTTCCAGCCGCTGCAACTGCAGCCACTGCATCGCAAAGCTGTCGACCAGCGCGTCGGACCGGGGATCCTTCAGCATCCGCCGAACCTGGGCGTCGAGGTGTGCGCGAAGCTGGCCGGACTTCGCGAGACCAAACAGTTCGTCGTCGGGCATCGAACTCCAGAGGAAGTAGGAAAGCCGACTGGCAAGTTCAAAGTCATTGACCTTGTCGCGATTCTCGTTTGGCGAGCCTTCTTCTAGGTTAAAGAAGCTGCGCGCGACGAGCATGGTGGAAAGAGCCGATCGGTACGCCGAGCGCAAATCTGCCCCCGCTGCCTGTTCGGCGGCAATGAACCGTACGTAGTTCTCGATTTCCTTGTCCGATACCGGACGACGCCACGCGCGTTCGGCAAATCGTTGCAG
>JAPOLP010000822.1 GCA_029977045.1 Planctomycetota bacterium | reverse complement strand
GTCGAAACGTGTCAAGCTCCGGTCCGGTGACTCGTTTCGGATTCTCAGCCGCGGCGTTTTCCGATGCAGAATGACGCGACCGGGCGTGAGGTGACTCGCCATCAGACATCGTCGACTTCAACATCCCGCAGCTGATCTGGGATTCGGCAGCGTGGCGTGACCGGTGCAGGCAAAACTGAGAATGGGCCGAGATTTCTCGCGATTTTACGCGGTGCTGTTTCAGAGGTGCGGTGCCGTGCGCTCTCGTCAGCGCAGAATCTGAGCGATGAAGTCAAATCGGAACATTGCCGCGCGGCGTTGCCGGGCTCCACTGGAAGTTGTAGTCATCACCGAGCATCAGCCGCGTAAGCAGAATTATCTGGTGCGTATGGCCGACGAAGTGAGTGACGGTGTGGGACAGTGCTCCGAGGACTGTGACGTCGAAGCCCTGAATTGATCGCGGTTGGCACAGCGAGTCGCTGTTCAGCTCCTGGAGCAGTTTTGCGGCCTCGCGAACAGTTTTCTCGACCAGATCGAGCAGCTCTTCGCCCGAGAGCCCCCCGGTCGCTGAGAACTCGCCGTCTCGATCGCGTTCGTCAGGCAACTGGCCGACGCCGCAGATCGCCCACTGCCGCAGGTTGCCGCTGATGTGCAGCAGCAGGTTGCCGACGCTGTTCATTGCTGGAGCGGGCCGCCGCCAGAGCTGTTCGTCGCTGAGTTGCCCTACGCAGTGACGGATCTTCTTCAGGGATTCGTCGAGCAGGCTGGCGAGTTCTCCAGTGAGCAGTTTGTCGATCTGATGTGAGGCGTCGGTCATTGAGTGGTCTGTCGAGGTAACGTCAGGATTGGTCTGTGGGGCGGGTGATTGTTGTCAGGTTGTCTGGCCTGGTCTATCGGCTGAGGCCTGTTCATCGCATTTCGCTGGTCGCGTCGAGTGGCGGTCGGCTGACCCGATCAGGCTTTGCCGATACGATCCGGCCCACGTTACGAACATTTTGACTCGAACCCAGAGCGAGCCATGCTGACTCAGACCGATCGCCCGACATCCCGCTTCGTTACTTCGTTTCCTGCCACCTGGCTGCTCGCAGTGACGCTTGTTCTGGGTATCACCGTGGCTGCTCAGGCTGAGCGTGATCCAATTCGGCTGACACACGGCCCGATGCTCGGCAACCCAACCGCTCACACCATGTCTGTCTGGGGACGCACGTCGGATGCCGGCGAGTTTTTCGTCAACTATGGCACCAGTCCAGATCAGCTCGATCAGCGCAGCGAACCAGCGACGACAAAGGTCGAGCACGACAACACTGGTGTCGCGATGCTCAAAGGTCTGAAGCCAGACACACGGTACTACTACCAGATCGAGGTCAACGAGCGTCCTCATGGGTTGCCTGGTTCGTTCCTGACGCTGCCGTCTGCTGAGGAATCCCGGAACGCCGAGCACAATCCGAAAGGGCTGTTCAACTTTCGCTTTCAGCTCGGCTCGTGCGCGAATCAGAATCCGATTCACGGCATCGGGCACCGCACTCCAACGTACGAGAACCTTAACCGCGACTGGGCCGGCAAGACGCACTTCCACATCATGAACGGCGACTGGAGTTACGAGGAACTCCGCGAATACCCGGCGGAAGCCTGGCGTCTCGTGCAGGGAATCGACGAACTGCCACAGGTCGTCAAGACGATGCCGACCGTGGTCGGCTGCTGGGAGAACTACAAGCTGTATCTCAGCCGCGGCGTCGATCTGGCGAAGTGGCACCGCAACGTGCCGAGCTACTTCACGTTCGACGATCACGAACTGGTCAACGACATCTGGGGCTCGTCCGAAGCCGGCAAACGTCACCGCCGGACGGTCTTCCGCGATATCGGCACGTACGCCTGGTACGACTACCTGGGCTGGGCGAATCCCATGGCCCACAGCACGCCGATCCACTTCGGACGAGCAAACATGAAGGCCGGCAGCGACCTGCTCGTCGATCCGGACACCGACTTTACGAAGCTGCCGCTCGACGAGATGACCAACCTGCACGTCCACTGGGGCACGCTGCACGCCGGAGCCAACGACCTGCAGTATGACAACGACGACGGCAACCCGAATTCGTACGTCTACGATATCGTCAAGGTCGTCGACAAACACACGCTGAAGCTGCACATGCCGGCCAAGGTCGACGACATGGGCCTTGCGTACTCGATCGGTCGCCGCAGCTACGCAAAGTTCCGCGTGTCCAACTGCGAGTTCTACCTGCTGGACACTCGCGGCGACCGCGACATGCACGATCTGCGGCAGCGCAACAAACCTGGCATTTCGATGATCGGCAAGCCGCAGCGTGAATGGCTGCTGAAGTCGATGAAGGAAAGCGACGCAGACTTCTTCTTCGTCGTCTCAACTGTTCCCTTCATGATCCCGCACAGTGGAGCCGGCGGCTTCGAGTTCGACGAGGCCAACAAAGAGGAAGCCTGGACTGTGTTCTTCGACGAACGCGAACTGCTGATCCGCGAGTGGGACAAGCTCGGCAAGAAGGTCTTTGTGATTACCGGCGATCTGCACAACAGCTTTGCGATCAAGGTGACCGACGACGTCTGGGAATTCTGCTGCGGCCCGCACAACAGCGTGAATCACGTCCCGAAAAACGACGAAAGCGACCGCCCCGCGACCGGCAAATGGACGTTCGGCCCCCGCGAATGCGATATCCGCTGGAGCAGCTACATCCTTCCGGATCTCCCAAGAATGGAACGCCTCTACCCACACTACTGCGTCGTACAGATCAACAACGTCTTCAACATGCCAAAGAAGCTGGGCGGCAAACGCCTGGTCGCCTACCCGCACCCGCAGGTCGTCTTCCAGTACTACGACGGCCGCACCGGCGAACTTGACTACGCGGAAGCGGTTTCTGTCGATAGATAAGCTCGTATTCGGTTTTCCTGAGGATTTCCATTGCGAGTCAGCGTACCGGTGTCGCTGTATTTGCAGGAATTCAGTGGGCGCGACATGGAAGCTGAAATCCTGCGAATCCAGCTTCCGAAAAGGGGCAACGTGAGTTTCAGAAGTGGCTTTCGGCAACCGTTGTCGAACGGGATTATCCTGTCTCGCGTGGCGCTGGTGTTTGCCGTGTTTGTGTTCCGGCTGCCACAAGTGATTGCTGACGAGAAGCCAGTGTCTGGCAATGCGGTCATTCGTCGCGCTGCAGGCAAGTCCGAGATTGTTATCACGACAACAGATCGTCTGGCGGGAGCGATTCACTCGCTGACATACGACGGCGTAGAGTTCATCGACAGCCATGACCATGGGCGGCAACTGCAGTCTGCATCGAACCTGGATTTCAGGTCGAAGTTCAGCGGCGAGACCTTTAATCCCACGGAAGCCGGTTCGCGTTTCGACGGAGCGGGCTCGTCGTCAACCAGCAGGCTTTTGCACCTCATCACTTCTGAGAGATCACTGCAGACGACATCGCGAATGGCCTTCTGGCTGC
>JAPOLP010001115.1 GCA_029977045.1 Planctomycetota bacterium | reverse complement strand
GGCCAAGGTCGGTTTCGATCGCCGCTCCAACTCCCTTGATGATGTGCTTTCGCCAGCGACCGATCGACCGGACGGCTCCGAGCAGGTTGAGTGCTCCGTTCCAGATCGACTTCTTCTCGTCATCGACCAGCGATTCGACCTTGAACTCAAACCGCTCGCCGAGGCCGTTGCAGTCGAGGCACATCCCCTGCGGACTGTTGAAACTGAAGAGCTGCGGTGACGGCGGCTCGAAACTCAGATTGCAGTGCGTGCAGGCAAAGCTGGCCGAGAGGAGTGTGTCGGTCGCTGCGTCTTCGCCGGAATTCAGGATGAGATTGCCGCTGCCGTACTTCAGTGCCTGTTCGACAGCCTCAGCGAGGCGGCCTCGGTTGACCTTTCCGGCGACAAGGCGGTCGATCACGACTTCGATCGTGTGCCGCATCTGCTTGTCGAGCTTCAGGTCGTCGGAGAGCTGCACGACCTTGCCGTCGACGCGGGCTCGAACAAAGCCTTGCTTGAGCAGGTCGTCGAACAGGTCCCGGTACTCGCCCTTCTGGCCCTGAATGACGGGAGCGAGGATTTGAAACTTTGTGCCGGCTTCGAGCAGCGAAATCGTGTCGACAATCTGCTCGGACGACTGAGCCGTGATCGCCCGCCCGCACTGCCAGCAGTTCTGAGTACCCACGCGAGCGTACAGAACTCGAAGGTAATCGTAGATCTCCGTGATCGTCCCGACGGTGCTTCGCGGGTTGCGACCGCTTGTTTTCTGCTGGATGGAAATCGACGGGGCGAGGCCGGTGATTGCGTCGACTTCGGGCTTCGGCATCTGGCCGAGGAACTGGCGGGCATAGCTGGAGAGCGACTCGACGTATCGCCGTTGCCCTTCGGCGTAGAGCGTATCGAACGCCAGAGAACTTTTACCCGAACCGCTGACGCCAGTCATGACGATCAGCTTGTGCTTCGGCAGCGTCAGCGACACGTCCTGCAGGTTGTGCTCGCGCGCCCCGCGAATAACGATTTCGCTAGGCTCCGAGCCTGCGGAGCGAGACTTCGATGTCGCACTTCGAGCGCGTCGTTTGGCCATAATTCCGGCATCGCCGGAACGGACCGGCATCGTGAGCAGACGGGAGATTCGAGGCGAGCGCCCGTAAAAACCGGCCCGGCTGAGCTGCTCGACAAACCGGGCGGAGTATAGGCAGCGCGCTCCCGAACCACAGTCATCAGCGACATGTCAGGAGCAGGGCTGACAGATTGATCACGTCCCGTGAACTTCGCTTCCGCATACCGGCGTCAGGCGACGGAAATCAGCGGTTGCACGGCTGACGCTCCCTGATATAGTCCGCCGCGCATCACAGACTGCCGATTTCCGCCGGCCCAAAACCGGTGAATATCCGGTCGACTTGCGTAACATTTCGCCAGTGTAGCTCAATTGGCAGAGCAGCGGTTTTGTAAACCGCATGTTGTGGGTTCGAGTCCCACCGCTGGCTTTTCTGTTGCGTGAACTGTCATTTTCAGGCAGCTGTTTCCCGATCAGCAGACCGCGGTGAAAGATCCGTTCGGTTTGCTTCACATCCGGGAAATCAATCGCTATCTTCTCGCGTTCCTCGCTGGCCGCGAGGTAGGTGTGCCTGTTTTTCGCGAGAAAATGCGACTTTTCAGGCAGTCTGCGGGGGTGTTCCAGAGCGGCCAAATGGGCCAGACTGTAAATCTGGTGGCGAAGCCTTCGCAGGTTCGAATCCTGCCGCCCCCACTTATGTTTAGAACGCGAGAACCGGGTTCTCCAGACAATCCCTGTGGGTGTAGCTCAATGGTAGAGCCCCAGCCTTCCAAGCTGGTTGTGAGGGTTCGATTCCCTTCACCCGCTTTTACGGTGCTAGCCGGGCAGCAGGGTTTTGCCTCTGAAGCTCGCCTCGCGGACTTTTGATCTCGTTTGCTGCTGTAGCTCAGTCGGTAGAGCGCGTCCTTGGTAAGGACGAGGTCAAGGGTTCAAGTCCCTTCAGCAGCTCCTTCGTCGGCGATGTGCCGGCAAACGGCAGTCACGGTGTCGTCGACTGTTTTTGATTTCCCAGTGTGGCGGTGTGCCACTTACTAGTTCTGTTGAGGACAGGAATCAGTTCCAATGGCCAAAGCAAATTTCGAACGCACGAAACCGCATGTTAACGTCGGCACAATCGGCCACATCGACCACGGCAAGACGACCACCACAGCCGCCATTCTGGCTGT
>JAPOLP010000971.1 GCA_029977045.1 Planctomycetota bacterium | reverse complement strand
CAGAATCAGTTGGACGCGAATTGTGAACGGTCCCGGGCCGTGCAGCTGCCGCGAGGGAACGTCGTAGCTGGCAACTCGAACACCGCCGGGTTCGATGTTCTGCTTGTGCTTACGAGCCGCCATCGGACGTCCAAGAACGGTGAAGGGCCGCGTCTCAGGCCGGATAAACGGCAGCGGGTCGAGCGTGTACGGCACTGGGAGGATCTGCTCGCGTTCTCCGCCGCGCAGGTTGCGGACAACGAAGCGGGTCTGCAGCGTGAAGAGCTGCGGGTCGCGTGGCACCTTGCCATTGTGGACGTACAGCGAGTGCTTGTCACGAATATCGCCGTTGGGATCGAGGTCGCCGGAGATGAAGACGATCTGGTTGTCCGCGTTGATGACGAACGTCCGCAGAAAGATCACGCGTTCAGCGTCGAAGCCGGTGGGCACGCCATGTCCGCGAGTCAGGTTGCGGACGGGAACGTCAAAGTGCAGGCCGCCTCGTGACGCATTGCTCACCTGAATTCCGTCGATGCCGAAGCCGGCCTGCATAACCTGCAGTCGCTGCATCGTGGCTTCCTTCAACAGGTCAGCCTGCTCGTCAAGAATCAGTCGAGCCTTGCGACGTTTGGTCGCGGTGTCCCACGGAGATGGAAAGACATCTCTTCTTGAGACGTGGCTTTCAAACTCGTGTGTACCCCAGCCGCCGCGGTCATCGAACAGCAGCCACTCACGCATCGTTGCCATGCCGGACTCTTCCGACGCACCTTCTTCGCGGATGGCCGTGAGGTGATGCGGGAAGAGCCCGCGATGAACGATCGAGTAATCCGGCCCGGCCATCATGTGGTTCGTGATTCTCCGATGTGGCGTTTCCTTGCCGTTGACCACGGCGACGGCACCGACATCAAAGCCTTCCGCTTTGCCAGGCACCTTGCCCATATGGCAGTCCTGACAGTTCTGGCCATCGATGCGTGCTGACGGCGAATGCTTGAACTCGCTGAAGGCGTCTTCGAGGCGGAAGCCATTCGGCGCGAAGACATCGTGGCAGGTTCCGCAGAAGCTCGAAGTACCCATCTCGAAGAACCGCTGCGAATCGCCGTGCGGTTGCAGTGCCTGTTCCGTGGCGGCGTATTCCGTCTTCAGTGCTCCGTAGCGTTTCTGGTCGTTGATGACTTTCATCAGGACGTCGTTGCCTCGCGGACCAGTCACCGGGGCGCTGAGATCACCTTTCATCAGCGACAGACGTCCCGAGCCTTTGCCGTACGCCTGATTGACTCGATGGCAGACAACACAGGTGACTCCTTCTCGCGATGTCGGATGGCGGTCGAGATTGGTTCCGCTGGTGGACTCGCCCAGAGCGATACCGACCGGCGTGTGACAGCGAATACAGAAGTCGCCCATCGTCCCGCTGGTTGCTGCTTGCAGCTTGTTGGACATCGTCAGGAAGACGGGGCTCAACTGTGCGTAGGCGTGAGGCGACACCGACCATTCCCGGTAGTGCTGCGGATGGCACTGCGCGCACTTCTTCGCCGAGGGAAACGGATCATCAACAAACTGCTGCGCGTGGACGTGATCGATGATGTCGCTGAGTGCCTGCTCCAGGCGTTCCTCTTCGGATAACGCGGAGTCCTTTGCTGAAGCTGCTGGCGGTGCCGGTTGCACTGCTTCGCTCAGCGTCTGATTGTCCTGCGCAATTCCTGCCCGAGTCAGGCAGCCAGCAATGAGAGCGCAGACACACAACCGGAAGTTGATCGCCACGGCCGATTTCATGTCTCAGTCCGATGAGAATTTGCCAGGGTCATGGAGCGCGCGTTCTTTTGACGGAACACGCGAGTCCGTGTCACTTCGATTTTTCGGAAGGATCAGAGGCACCGGTTCAATGCCGATGACTGCTGAAATCAGAACTTCCGCTTCAATGACGATCGACCCGCAAACTCACCGGGACCCGCACATCGCGAACTGATCATTCGCAGCGAATCCAGGCACTTCTGCAATGCCAGCGCAGGGCGAAACGCCCGCGCCCGTCGGCCTCTGTTTGTGGTTACGTAAGCTGCTCCGGCGAGTACACCGAAGTTTTCAAAAAACCTTTCAAGCATCAAAAGTCGGCTGCAGAAACACTGAAAACGCAGGGCATTCAAAAGGCCTGATCCATCAGCAGCGCTGACTTCAACGAAATTCCAGAGATTGCCGGTTGTCGGTCCGAAACCGCTCGCGTTTAGAAAACCTGCGGTCGCGAAAGCGAACAAACGCGGGTCGCTGCTGAAGTGAAGCGGGAGTTGGAACCATGCAGACAATTGGCATCCTGATTGGCGGATTCGTTTTTGTGTATCTGGCGATGGTGATCGCTCAAGTGAAACAGAGGTCGCGCGACTAGGCCATGCACAGCCAACTGGCACTCGCGGCGATGCAGCAGCAGCTCGAAGCCGCGTCACTGCTTCGGCAGCGAGCGAGGCAACAGCAGACAGCATGGCAGGGATATCGAACGTTCGTTGTGACTCAGCGCGTTCGCGAAGCTCACAATGTTGTCTCGCTGTTTCTCAAGCCGCAGGACGGCAGGCCACTGCCTGAGTTCCTGCCCGGTCAGTCCGTTTCGCTGCGAGTCAGGATTCCGGGTGAGGACAAACCCGTCGAGCGTCGTTACTCGCTGTCCAGCGCACCGAACTCGAACTGCTATCGCGTGACGGTGAAGCGAGTGTCTGAAGGCAAGGTGTCGAGTCACCTGCTTGATCGCGTCGAGACCGGAATGGCGGTGGATCTGGAAGCGCCGCGTGGCGACTTTCATATCGCCGAGGAGAGTGAGCGTCCGGCAGTGTTGATTGCTTCCGGAATCGGCGTCGCCCCTTTCGTCAGTATGCTGCAGACAGCTTCGGCTGATTACCGACGACGAGGT
>JAPOLP010000240.1 GCA_029977045.1 Planctomycetota bacterium | reverse complement strand
TATGACAGCCTCGGCATTCCCCACGAACTGAAACTTCCGGATGCTCAGGGACGCCCGACGGGAATCCTTGAAGGCGGCCAGCCACTGCGATCTCTGTTTGGTTGAGCCGACTCAGATAGTCGGCAACTGCCAGTTCCAACCGGGTTCGGTTCATGCACGATTCGATCATCACTCGCCGCGGTTTCATGCAGATCGGCGCTCTGGCACTGGGCGGTCTAACGCTGCCGGAAATTCTGCAGGCCCGCGCCGCATCCGGGTCGGAAAGCAGCGACACGTCCGTGATTATGCTCTACCAGCACGGAGGCGCCTCGCAGCTTGAGACCTACGATTTGAAGCCCGACGCACCGTCGTCGTACCGCAGCGTCTTCAATCAGATTCCGACGAACGTGCCTGGAATGGATATCTGTGAGCTGTTTCCGCTGCAGGCGAAGCTGGCCGACCGGTTCTCGATCGTCCGCTCGCTGCATCACGACGTCGGCATTCACAGCGACGGCGGCATCGTTGTCCTGACCGGCAAACCCCCGACGGTTCTTGACCCGACATCGGGGTCAAAGAGCGAACATCCTGACTTCGGCTCGGTTACCAGCGTGCTCAAGGGAATCGGTTCAAAGGCAATGCCGCCTTACGTCGCGATTCCCCGCAAGCCTTATATGACGCGGCCTGCTTACCTTGGCCTGCATCACTCGGCCTTTGAGACAGGCGACCCGAATGCCGAAAGCTATCAGCCGCCACAGGTCAAGCTGGCGGCGGGCCGCGATCGTGAGTTCCTCAGCCAGCGGCAGACGCTGCTGCAGAAGTTCGACCGGCTGAGAAGCGACCTGGATACTAGTGGCCAGCTCGACGGCGTCGATCGGTTTCAGGAGTTGGCCTTCGAGCTGATGACCAGCCCGGACGTCGCGAAGGCGTTCGCGATCGATCAGGAATCGGATTCCCTGCGTGACCGCTATGGCCGCAACGAATGGGGCCAGGCCTGCCTGCTCGCACGGAGGCTGGCTGAGTCCGGAACGTCGGTCATCAACATCTACTTCAACACGCCGAAGAACGGTGAGGAATTCACGAACTGGGACGACCACATCTCCAACGCCGGTCGCCCCGGCCACTTCGCGAAGTACATGCGGGTCCGGCTGCCGTACATGGATCAGGCTGTGTCGGCACTGATTGAAGATATCTTCAGCCGAGGCCTCGACCGGAAGATACTCGTCGTGGTCGTTGGTGAGTTCGGAAGAACGCCGCGACTGAGCCACAACAGTACTGGCACAGGACGCGATCATTGGCCGCAGGCTTACTCGGCCCTGCTCTCCGGTGGCGGCATGCAGATGGGGAAGGTCGTCGGCGCAACAAACAGCAAGGCTGAATATCCGACTGAGCAGCCTCACACCCCGCAGGATCTGCTGGCAACCGTCTACCGGCATCTGGGAATCGATCCGTCATTGAATCTGACTGACCACGCTGGCCGCCCGGTCCCGATTCTCTACAGCGGTAAGCCGATCGCAGGATTGCTCTGACGGGTTCGCCAGCGACTTAACGGTAGCGCTGGTTGCTGAGGCTGTCCCCGTCTTCCTATGCGGGATCGCAGTCAGATGGAGACGTGCGGCGTGACTCGAATGCGAGCGCGCCCTCTGAAGGTCGCGACGGCTGAACTTCAAAGGTGCCGGCAAGCCGGCGTCGACGGAGATGATGACTGCTGCAATTGCAGTCATCGTGCTGAAGCGAGCCTGGATGTCTTCTGGCAGCGACTGACAGTGGCCTTCTGGGGCGGCTACTCGATCGCAGATTTCCGCCGGTTTTGATCTACGAGACGGTTGACTGCCTGAAATGGCTTGGTAATCTCAGTCGCACAAGTTGAGACTGAGTCTCAGTGGCAGCGCCTCTGATTGCCGGTAATGGCCGCAACATTCAGTCACAAAAGGTGTTGTGGAAATCTGGTGGGGCCTGGTTGTTGTTTTTCTGAGTCAGTCAGCCTCTTCGCATCATGAGTTCCGTCAAACGAATCCACCCGCCGAGTCGACACCCCGTCGACAGAAATGTCCCACCCTTCGATCTGGGAGACCCTCCAATGAAACGACGAACCGGCTTCACACTCATCGAACTGCTTGTGGTCATCGCCATCATCGCGATCCTTGTTGCGCTGCTTTTGCCTGCTGTTCAGTCTGCCCGCGAGGCTGCAAGACGGATTCAGTGCAAGAACAATCTGAAGCAGATTGGGCTCGCAATGCACAACTACCACGATGCGAACAGCAGCATGCCGATGAGCTTCGTGGTCGACTACAACACTCCGGGTGGCGAATGGTCGGTGCATGCCCGGCTGCTGCCATACGTCGATGAGGCAAACCTTTACATGCAGATTGACCTGTCCGAGCCATACCAGGAAGGTTCTGCCGTCGCGACAACTCGTGTGCCTATGTATCTGTGTCCCAGTGAGCCACAGGACCGGGCTCGTGTCGATGGGGCTGGAAGCCAGATTCACTATCCCATCAATTATGGCTTCAATGCTGGTGGGTGGTTCACCTGGAGCAATTCATCGCGCCAGATTGGCTCTGGAGTATTTCACCCCAATCGAGGGATGCGACTTGCAGACATCACTGACGGCACAAGCAATACCCTTGCGTGTTCTGAAGTGAAGACGTTCACGCCTTACTTTCGAGACGGCGACGCGGCGTCGGCGACAATTCCGGCACCCACTGGCATCGGCGGACTGGGTGGCAGTTTCAAAACCAACAGTGGCCATACGGAATGGATTGATGGTCGTGTGCACCAGACCGGTTTTACGACAGTCTTTACTCCGAACACGGTCGTTTCGCACTCAAGCGGCGGAGTCGACTACGACGTTGATTTTACAAACTGCCGTGAAGAGAAGAGCTGCACCGGCGACACATACGCGGCGGTGACATCACGCAGCCACCATTCAGGTGTTGTGCATTCGCTACTGTGTGACGGGTCGACAAGGACGATTTCCGACACAATCGATCTCGGTATTTGGAGATCGCTCGGCACTCGCGAAGGTAACGAAGATCTCGGCGAGTATTGATTCGCCTCCGACAAACAGCGGTGACGTACTGTGGAAAGCGTGTGCCTCAACCATAAGGCGCACGCTTTCTTTCTTTTCGCACGCAATCAGTTTCGTCTCGGATCAAAGTGTGATTCCCTGGCGACAGGCAGATGATTGAGTCTGGATGCCAGGCTCGCCCGCCGAGAAACTCACTGACGTCGATGACATTGTCAGAACTGCCGCCGTTGAGTTCCGCTGTCTCAATTGCCTGAACGACGTCGCTCCCCGTTCCGACAAACGCTGATTTCGTCAGTGTAAAGTCAACGTCGCCAGTCTCGACCAGCCGATCGATTCCTCACTCTCCGTTGAGCCCGTCGTTCCCTGCGCCGCCGCTTAGCCTGTTGCCTGAGTCGCCCTCAGGGGCGACCTTTCAGATGATCAGCGCCGAGGGAAGCGCCAGTCTTGTTGTGTGACGGCAGTGGCAACGTTTCGCTTCTGGCCCCGGCGCCTACGGCGAGAGCCAGTTCTACCGCGCTGAAGCGAAGTACAACTCCCCGAAGACCTGCAACTTCTGGATGGCGTGTGAACTGCACGAAGCCGGCTTGCCTTTCGCTCTGACAGGCTACGCCAGAACGCCTGGCACCACTTCGCCGTGGATGTCAGTCAGGCGGTAGTGGCGGCCCTGGAACTTGAAGGTCAGGCGGGTGTGGTCGATGCCGAAGAGATACATCAGCGTGGCCTGCAGGTCGTGGACGTGGACTTTGTCGCTGACGATGTTGTAGCCGTACTCGTCCGTCTGTCCGTACGTGCTGCCGGCTTTGATGCCGCCGCCGGCCATCCAGATTGAGTAGCAGTAAGGGTGATGGTCGCGGCCGTGCGTCTTCTGGTTGTTGATGTCGCCCTGCCCGAACGGCGTCCGACCAAACTCGCCACCCCAGATGATCAGCGTGTCTTCCAGCAGGCCGCGCTGCTGCAGGTCCTTGACCAGCGCCGCTGACGGCTGGTCCGTGTCTTTGCACTGTTCTTCAAGCTGCGTCGGCAGGTTCGAGTGCTGGTCCCAGCCGGAGTGCATCAACTGGATAAACCGGACGCCACGTTCGGCGAGACGCCGGGCGAGCAGGCAGTTTGAGGCGAACGTACCCTTCTGAGTGACCTGCGGGCCGTACGATTCGAGGATGTGCTTCGGCTCGGTCGAGATGTCGACGGCCTCGGGCATCGCGGCCTGCATCCGGAAGGCCATCTCATACTGGGCGATCCGCGTCTGAATCTCGGGATCGCCCACTTGCTCGAACCTCTTCTGGTTCAGCTCGGCAACGCTGTCGAGCAGCTCGCGGCGGAAGTCGCGCGAGATGCCGGCGGGGTCTTTGAGGTACAGCACCGGGTCACCGGTCTGGCGGAATTTCACTCCCTGGAACTTCGATGGCAGAAAGCCGTTGCCCCAGTAAAAGTCGTAAAAGAGCTGTCCGCAGGTGCCCTCGCGATCGCGCGACGTCATCACGCAGTACGTCGGCAGGTTGTCGTTGCTACTGCCCAGTCCGTACGACAGCCACGCTCCCGCACTGGGCCTGCCTGGTTGCTCGGCACCGGTCAAGAGAAACGTCATCGCGGGCGCATGATTGACCGCCTCGGTCTTCATCGAGTGGATCATGCAGATGTCGTCGGCGATCGACGCGGTGTGCGGCAGGAAGTCGTTCATCCAGCGGCCGCACTCGCCGTGCTTCCGGAACGGAGCCCGCGACCCCAGGCACGGCTTGCTTTTGCCCTGCGTCATCGTCGAGAGCTTCTGGCCCTGATGGATCGACTCGGGAATCTCCTCGCCACGGCGTTCTTCGAGCAGTGGCTTGTAATCGAAGAGGTCAACGTGCGACGGCGCTCCTGACATCATCAGCCAGATCACGCGTTTTACCTTCGGCGGAGAGTGCGGTAGCCCGTCGAGACCTCGATACCCGCGTTCCGACAATGCCGGGCTGGTTCCGTCCGCAGCATCCGCGTCGCGGCCCAGCAGACTGGCCAGCGCGAGCGACCCGACACTGACGCCGGATGCTCCGAGAAACGAGCGGCGTGTCTGAGCGAGCAGGCTATCGGCGACTGGTGATGTCATCGTCACGCTCCTTCGATGCGGAAGTTCGGCGACTGGCTGAGGAACTGCTTGGGGTTTTCCAGCGAGACCTTGTTGACCGTGTCGGGCGAGTGGCCGCGACGTTTCATCTCAAGTCGCGCTTTCGGCACGGCCAGCGGGTCGCTGATGCCCCAGTCGCCGGCCGAGTTCATCCACAGTCGCTCGGTGCCGTACATCTCGATGATGTCGGCGGCCCGCTGCGGCGTGCATTTGGTGTCCGGGTACAGCGTCATGCCGGCCCAGAAGCCGCGGTCGAGCACTTCGGCGACGGTGTGTTCTTCGACGTGGTCGATCAGCACGCGACCGGGATCAATCGAGCTGGCAGCGACGGCGTCCATGATCTTCCGCGTGCCTTTCAGCTTGTCTTCCAGATGCGGCGTGTGAACCAGGACAAGCTGGTTAGTCTGCTCAGCCAGCGCGATGTGCTCTTCGAGAATGATCAACTCGTTCTTCGTGTTCTTGTTGAGCCCGATTTCGCCGATGCCCAATACGTTGCCGCACTTCAGGAAGTCGGGGATCAGCGAGATGACTTCGCGGGCGAAGCCTGGGTCGTCAGCTTCCTTCGGATTGATACACAGCCAGGTGAAGTGCTGGATGCCGAACTGGGCTGCGCGGCGCGGTTCATACTCGGTGAGCTGCCGGAAGTAATCGAAGAAGCCCTGTGCCGACGAGCGGTCGAAGCCGGCCCAGAACGCGGGCTCTGTGATCGCAATGCAGCCGGCCTGCGCCATGCGCTGATAGTCGTCGGTCGTGCGCGAGACCATGTGAATGTGCGGGTCGATGTAGCTCACAGGGCACCTCCCTCGACGATGTTCTGCGGAGCACCGCTCGCACCCTTCATGCCGTCAGCCGACTGAGGCATCTCGGTCGAATGATCGCTGAGCAGTTCCAGAATCCGTCGAGCCCGCTGCGGCTGCCCGTCGGTCAGCACGGCCAGACAGCGCGTGAAGGCCACGTCGCGAAAATCCGGTTCGTCACTCTCCGGCTTTGCCCGGTCCAGCCGGTCGAGATATGCGGCAATGTCGAGCAGCTTCGCCCGATGCTCCAGGAAATATGCGTTGATGACCTGCGTCCGTGTCTGCGGGCAGGTGAAGGCAGTGTTACTCACAGTTCTATCCTCGCTCAGATGCGGTGATCAGAGGGTTGGTGATTTGGGCTCGATTATGGTCGCTGGCAGATCGGACTGAAACTCGACGGACGCACGGCAACCGCAACTCGATGTCGATCAGTCGAAAACCGCGTCGGCCTCGAAGGGAAACATCGGACGACGACGGTTGTGGAAATCGAGTTTCGTCATGTCGGCGCAGGTTGAGCCTGGTGTGTTGACGCGGAGACTCGTTGGGCAGACTTCGCGGTAGGCGGCCAGCGGCGCGTTGACGCCCTTCGCGACCAGAATGTCGAACGATGTCGGGTCGAGGTCGCACGAGCGGAGTTGTTCGAGGCTGAACGGAACCATGCGGCGCGACGTCAGCATCACGGTGACATTGCCGGTTTCGACGATCACCGTCGGTCCCTGGTCGAAGCTGCTCATGCCGCCGTGGCGAGGCTGAGATTCGCTGAAACGACCGTCGTGCATGCTGACGACGCGGCACTCACGAAGGACAGGCTCGCCATGCTGATTGTCCGAGTGACCACCGAGGCTGAGTTCGCAGATTCCGCCGGGGCCTGCTTGCGTCGCTGCTGCGACCGCTTCGAGATCGAACAGACAGACGAACGATTTCCACTGCGGACGATTCAGCAATCCCTGCAGCAGGAATGTGCCGTCGGCTGTCGAGCCTCCTCCGACATTGTCTCCCATGTCGAGCAGGCAGATTGGTGTTGGCAGATCGGCACAGCGATCGAGCGCCTCGTCGATACTCAACAGCGCGCCGCGCAACTCCTCGCGGTGCTCCCACAATCGACCGGCAAGTTCGTTGGCGAGTTCGTTGGCGAGTGTTCGCGCGAGAGCATCGTCGCCATCGGTTACGACAATCGTTGCCGAGCCCATTTCAGCAACGTCCGCGTAAGGAAAGCCGAGCACGAAGCTGTTTGTCAGGACGCCCGGCTGCTGAAGCTGTGCATTTGCAACGTCGTAATGCGGAGCCAGATGCGGCGCTCCGGTTTCCTGCTGCTCGATGGAGATCGCCATCGGTGGAAAAGCGGCGGCCATTGTTGGACGGATCTCGCCCCGCAGCGTACGGACCAGCAGCGAGGCTGCTTCGAGGCCCCGGTCACGCTGGTCGAGATGTGGGTTTGACCGGTACGCGATCAGTGCGTCGACGGCGTCAACCATCTGCTGCGACAGGTTGGCGTGCGGATCGATCGTTCCAACGATCGGAATCGAGTCACCGACTTGTTCCCGCACCAATGACAACCAGTGACCGTCGGCGTCGGGCCAATTAGCCGCGACGGTTGCTCCATGCGGCGCGACGAGCAGGCCATCAAGCGGTCCGGCGGCGTCGAGAGCGGCCAGCAACTGTCGCGTTAGTTCGTCAAACGATTCCGCGTCGACCGTTCCTGCGGGAAGCGCTCGAGCGACGAAGATCGGTACTGCTGTTTCGCCTGCGGCGTCGACACCAGCGAGGAATCCGCCGATTTCGTGGTGCGCCCCGTCGAACTCGGGACGGATCGCGTCACCTGTCAGCAGCACGGTGTCGCGGAAGTCTTCGATGGTCGTGGGTCGAGTCACGAACGTGTTCGATTCGTGCAGCAGTCCGAGAATGCCGATCCGCATGGTCGCCTCCTTCGCAATGAAATCGGGGGAGTGTCATCATAGGCCGCATCGATCCGCAGGTCGTCCGTCCCGCCG
>JAPOLP010001149.1 GCA_029977045.1 Planctomycetota bacterium | reverse complement strand
TTCAACTTTGCTGAACTGTGCATTGGCGTTGCTACCGATGTTCGTCACTGTGCCGATAACGACGACGATGATCAGAGCCATCATGACGGCGTACTCAACAGCGGTAGGGCCATCTTCGGAAGCCAGAAAACGCTTAACGCTCGAGACGAAGTTCTTCATAACTGTCCTCTTCTCTGTTTAGCCCCGTGAGGAGCATTTCCCCCCTCGACTCGAACGGCTGTGACTTTGGTCACAAACACCGACCGCCCGAGTACAAGCGATACCTGAAATCTGTTGCCGCGTGGAGCAAATAAATAAGTCCGTCAGACGGCTGACAAAGTGCTGCCGTCACTCGCGACACCATGAACCTACGACAGCTTTTCCGTCAGTCAAATCGCGTTCGCCAGGAATCTGGAGGAAAGTCCGCGCATCGCAGGGAGTTGGTCACAAGCATTCACAACTACCAGCACACAGCCGAGTTACGACGCGTCGCCGACAGACATCACGATGTTGTTTTCCGGCAACATGATGCCGACCGGCGACAACCTGGCAGTTGAAAACCAATTGGCCGCAAAAAGTCATCGCCAGGAAACGCAAGCCCAATGAATTCCGAACCGACTCCGGAACTCGCTTCAACCAGGCACCCGATCTGCTTGGGCCCCTGAAGTCCCTGCAAGATCGCTTCTTCCCGACCGAGCCCGGTTCGACACCATCCGCGAAGACCAGCATCCCGCGCAGGCACGGCATCGGCATCGTCAAGGCAAGACACAAATCATGTGCGACGCGCACTTCTGCAGATGTCCCGGCAGCACCACGCTCTGGCCCTGCCTCGCAGCCCAATAGATGCCGACTTTCGTGCGACCTACTTCGTCAGAAACAGGTCGCTACTCACCAGAGCTGCGATCAGTCGCCGTAACCGGAAACCGCTGGCGCTGAAATCCTGTCGCAACGCCTCGATCTCTGGGCGATCGCCGATGTCCAGCGACCGGCCCAGAGCATAACCGGCGAGGCGTTTGACAACGGCGCGGGCAAACTGGTCGCGGCGATTCTGCAGCAGATACTGCCTGAGGTCTCCTGCTCCCGAAAGGTCGCTGCCGTCAGGAAGCTTCGTTGTGGAGTCGATCGAGGGAGCCTCGACCGGTTTCGCCGCTCCTTTCTTCCGAGCATCGGCGACTCTCACCGGCGACGTTTCACGCCACTGACCGATCGCGTCGAAATGTTCCAGCGGGAAACCCCACGGATCAATGCCTTCGTGACAACTGCGACAAGACCCCTGAGCCCGATGCACTTCGAGCTGCTGCTTGATCGTCAGCTTTGCCAGGTCGGCACTTTCGGAATCAAGTTCCGGAACAGCAGGCGGTGGCGGAGCCGGCGGTGAATCGAGCAACCGATCGAGAATCCAGACGGCTCGTTTAATCGGATGTGCCCGCTGCCCGTCCGACTGGCCAAGCAGAAACGCTCCGTGCCCGAGCACGCCACCGCGTCGATCTTCATTCCGCAGCGTGACTCGTTCAAACGTCGACGACCGCGGTCGCTCTGCCAGCCCGTAATGCGACGCCAGAGCCCGGTTCGCCATCGTCCAGTCCGAGTCCAGCAGTTCCAGACAGCTCGAGTCGTTGCGAACAATCTCCCGCAGCACGCCACGAGTTTCGGCCTGCATCGCCGCTTTGAGATCGTTGTTGAAGTCGGGATAGAACTCGGGGTTCACCGCGACTCGTTCGAGCGCCGCCAGATCGAACCACTGATCGGCAAAGCGATCAACGAACTCGTTCGAACGCTCATCATCGAGCATTCTCGCGACTTCTGACTTCAGAACATCCGGTCGGCTCAGCTCGCCGCGTTCCGCAGTGCGGAGCAGCCGTTCATCGGGCATCGTGCTCCACAGGAAGTAGGACAGCCGTACGTGAGGCGCTCGCGTCCGTGCTGGTCTCGCCCCACTTTCTTTACATCGTCGAGCGTCGTGAGCCGACGACGAAAACTGCACCTGAGACCGAC
>JAPOLP010000273.1 GCA_029977045.1 Planctomycetota bacterium | reverse complement strand
GAGCCGACGATCGCCGACATGCAGCAGCTCGCCGATCTCGGCTTCCCGGTCATTGCGTCCGGCGGAGTGACGACGCTCGACGACGTGACTCGATTGAAAGCTGCTGCCGACGCATCGCCGAACCTGATCGGAGCGATCATCGGACGTGCTCTCTACGAAGGCACGATCAACGTCGCGGACGCCGTCGCCGCGTCACGTTAGTTTTCGTAGGCCGGACCGAGTGGAGCGAGTTCCGGCAGTCGCCATCGAAATCTCAACGAATGCCGGAACGGCGCTTCGCTTGGTCCGGCCTACTGTCCTGATCAACGGGAACTCGCCATGCCCGAACTCAAGACTCTGCAGGACGTCGTGACTCGCTGCGACGAGGTGATGGCTCATGCGTGGATGGTCCGCACGTTCGTCAAGCACAGCGAAGAGATCGAGGACTTCCCGGAACTCGAAGGCCTGATGGGACTCGCACGGACGGCATTTGATGCGGCACGGGCGCTCGAAACCCGTGTCGACGATCCGCGCGGCTATCTGCACATGCTCCGCAAGAAGCTCGGCCGCCTGAAGAAGGCTGCCGAGCAGTTTGAAGAGGACGCGTTTCAGGCATCGACGCATACGAACTTTGTCATGGCAGTGCGGTCGATCAACGTCTGCGTCCGCGACCTGCAGGAACTGCTCGAGCTGGGCACGGCACTGCTGCAGGCAGAAAAGGCGACTACCAGCGAACCGGCTCCCGACGAGGCTGCAGAGTGACCGGCCAGGCAAGTGACGCTGCGGCGGCCGCTGTCTCCAACGCGACCGCGCCGGTCATCGCGGTGCGCGGCGCCCGGATGCACAACCTGCAGAATGTCGATGTCGATATTCCTCGCGGACAGTTTGTGGTCGTGACCGGCGTTTCCGGTAGCGGCAAGAGTTCGCTGGCATTCGACACGATCTTCGCCGAAGGGCAGCGGCGTTACCTGGAGTGCCTGTCGGCGAGGACAAGGCAGCATCTGACGCAGCTGGAACGCCCCGACGTCGACCTTGTCACCGGCCTGCCGCCGACGATTGCTGTCGATCAGAAGACCGGCAGTGCGCGAGTTCGCAGCACGCTGGCGACGGTGACTGAGCTTTACGATTACCTGCGGCTGCTGTTCGCGCGAGCCGGACAGGCGCACTGCCCGGACTGCGGCGTCCCGGTTTCGCAGCAGAGCGTCGCAACGATCGTTGACCGGATTCTGGCTCTCGAAGAACGCAGCAAGGTGATGCTGCTCGCGCCGCTGGTTGTTGGTCGCAAGGGTGCCCATCGCGACGTGTTCGAGCGAATCTGCAAAGCGGGCTTCGTGCGAGCCCGCGTTGATGGCGAGATCGTCGACGCCGGATCGCCACCCGATTTGCCACGCAGCAAATCGCATTCGATTGACGCGATCGTTGACCGGATCATCGTCAAGCCGGGCATTGAGGAACGACTGCGTGAGTCGGTCGAGCTGGCTCTCAAGTACGGCGACGGCTCCTGCATCGTCAGCACGCAGAACGGCGATGACTGGTCCGACCGGCTTTACAGCAGCCGTTACTGCTGTCCGGAATGCGGGACCAGTTTCCCGCCGCTCGAACCGCGAACATTCAGCTTCAACAGCCCGTACGGAGCCTGCCGCTCGTGTCGCGGTCTGGGTCGCCAGGTTCCCGCTGAGATTCAGGCGAGTTCGACCAGGTTGCGAGGCGAGTTCTCGCGTCTTCCGCTGTGTCCGGACTGCAACGGCGCAAGGCTCGGACCGATCGCCCGCAACGTTCTGTTTGCCGGTTCAAGTCTGCCGCAGCTTGCTGCTTTAACCGTTGGTGATTGCGGTCCGCTGGTTGATTCGTTGTTCGAGTCTATCTTGAGCGGCTGCGACGCGTTTCGTCTCGAACCAGAAGCGGTCACTGCCGCACGAAGCATTCTGCCGGAAGTTGCGGCGAGACTTGCCTATCTGAACCGCGTTGGGCTGCACTATCTGACGTTAGACCGGCCTGCCGTCACGTTGTCCGGTGGCGAGTTTCAGCGGGCTCGACTGGCTGCGGCCCTTGGTTCGGGACTGACCGGCGTCTGTTACGTTCTCGACGAACCAACCATCGGTCTGCACCCGCGCGACACAAGGCGGATGATCGACGTCTTGAACTCGCTGCGCGACACCGGCAGTTCGGTGATCGTTGTCGAACACGACATCGAGATCATGCGTGCGGCCGACTGGCTGATCGATCTCGGCCCCGGAGCCGGCAGCGAAGGCGGACGACTCGTCGGCGAGGGATCTCCCGAAGACTTTCGCGGAGAGGAGTCGGTGACGCGGGAGTTTCTGCACCTCACTTCGGGTGCCACTGCCGGCTTGTCCGGCAGTGCCAGTGGATCGGGGCAGATCACTGCCGGGCAAGCCGTCAGTGGCACCCGTATTTTGCGGATCGACGGAGCGTCGCTGCACAATTTGAAGAACGTGACCGCTGAGATCCCGCTCGGCTGTCTGACGGCGGTGACCGGTGTCAGCGGTTCGGGGAAGTCGTCACTGATCGTTCACTCGCTGATTCCGGCACTGAAGTTCGCTTTGACGAATCGAGGCCGCTGGCGGCGGGACGGTGTCGAGGTTTCGTCGATCGACTGGTCACAAGCCGGCGTCGCGTGCTCGGGCCTGAGCGGCGTTGACGAGCTGGATCGGCTGGTCGTCGTCGATCAGTCTCCGATCGGACGCAACGGTCGGTCGAGTCCGGCGACACAGACAGGGCTGTGGGACGAGGTTCGCAAACTGCTGGCTCGAACACGCGAAGCCCGGCTGCGCGGGTTCACTCCGAAACGATTCAGCTTCACCTCGAAGGATGGCCGCTGCCCGGCTTGCGAAGGCACGGGGACTCAGCGAGTGCGGATGAGTTTCCTGCCGGACATCTTTGTTGAATGTTCGGAGTGTCGAGGCACGCGGTTCAACGCGCAGACGCTTGGCATTCGCTTTCGCGAAAAAAACGCAGCTGAGTTGCTCGCGATGCGCGTCGACGAAGCGGCAGGATTCTTCTCCGCGTTTCCCCGCATGGCCGCGATTCTGAACGTGCTGGTTGAAGTCGGCCTCGGTTACCTGCAGCTTGGCCAGTCGGCGAGAACACTGTCCGGCGGCGAGGCTCAGCGAGTGAAGCTGGCGGCGGAACTGAGCAAGGGCGGCGAAGAACGCGTGCTGTACGTTCTCGACGAACCAACAACCGGCCTGCACCCGGCGGATGTTGCGAGACTGCTCGAAGTTCTGCGACGGCTCGTCGAACACGGACATTCGGTCATCGTTGTTGAGCATAGTCTCGACGTAATTCGAGCTGCCGACTGGATCATCGACCTGGGTCCCGAAGGAGGAACAGAAGGTGGCCAGATTGTGGCCAGCGGGCCGCCTGCGCACTTTCTCGCCAATCCTGACATGAGCCCGACCGCTACCGCACTTTGAAGTCGTTTCCAACGGCGTCTGGCACGAGCGAATTGTCGTCGTTGGACGATCAACCTATCGTGATCGAGCTGATCTGTCTCTGAGGTTCTGTCCGTGAGATCACGCCATGACTCGGTTTGCCGTTCTGCTGAGCATCCTCGGTTTGCTTTTGATTGCCGGTCGTACGAGTGCCGAGACGCCGCCGGAGCAGGATGCGGCAGTCAAATCGCTGAATGGGATCGCGTCGAACATTCAGAAGAACCGTGACGGCACGGTTCGCTTTGTTCGATTCAGCAAGGCCGTCGTGACCGACGAGCACGTCGCGCGAGTTGCTGCCTTCAAACAGCTTGACTACCTGGCGGTGGTAACGCCGACTGTGACTGACGCCGGGCTGCAGCACGTGGCCGGGCTGACGAATCTCGACACACTGTTTCTGTCGGACTCGGGGCTGACTGATGCGACGCTGCCTGCGCTGCGTGATCTGCAGAAGCTGGAGCGGCTGTATCTTGATCGAACAGCAGTAACCGACGCCGGACTGGAGAACATCGAAGGGCTGGCTGCGCTGACAACGCTGTCGCTCGACGGGACTTCGATCACCGATGCCGGACTCGCTCATATTGCGAAGCTGTCGCAACTGGAAACGCTCTCGCTGAATGGCACTCGGATTTCGGATGCCGGACTGCAGCAGCTTGCCGGGCTGACGAAGTTGCAGTCGCTTTCACTGAACGGGACGCAGATCGACGGCAGCGGACTGACAGCGCTGCAGGGACTTGCTGAGTTGTCTCACCTGAGCCTGCAGTCGACGTCAGTGTCGGCAGAATCGCTGCTGGTGTTGAAGGGGCACGCGAAGCTGTCGCAGCTTCTGCTGACGGGAATCTCGATGACTGCAGCAGACGTTGCGTCGTTGCGGGAAGCGAACGCGAAACTGAACGTCGTGCTTGAACCGGCAGAGACGGAGCGCCGTAACGCGTTCGAGCGACTTCTCGCTGGCGAGCAACTGCGGATGCGACCTGACGGGGTGGCCGGGGCTGGAGCGAGGAACGAGCGAAGCCTCGGTGCGACGCAGTCTGACATTGCCGGGGCTTCCCTCGGAGCCTCGGTCCAGCCCCGGCCACCCGGTGACGATGACGCAAAGGAAGGCTTCCTGGCAGCGGATTCGACCCCGGATCTGCAGCGGCATGTGCTGCCGCTGTTTGGGCGGCTGGGCTGCAACGGGCGAACCTGCCACGGGTCGTTTCAGGGGAAGGGTGGCTTCAGTCTGTCGATGTTCGGTTACGACTTTGCTGCTGATCTGGAAGCACTAACGGGCGGCGACGAACCTCGCGTCAACATTGCCGAGCCAGTCGAAAGCCTGATTCTGAAAAAGGCGACCAGCGACGAAGAGCACGGCGGCGGGAAGCGGTTTGAAAACGGTGGCTGGGAGTACGGGCTTCTGCAGCGCTGGATCGCTGCCGGGGCGAAGGGCGTCGACGGCAAGCCGCGGAAGCTGGTGCGGTTCGAGGTCTCGCCGCCGGAACTGCAGTTCAAAGCGACCGACGAGACCGTTCAGTTGCGCTGCGTGGCTGAGTGGGAAAACGGTTCGGTCGAGGATGTGACGCGGCTGACTCGGTTTCAGTCAAACGACGATGCGGTTGCAGAGGTTTCGACGGACGGTCTCGTGACGAGCGTCGGCACTGGCGATACGCACATCGTCGCGTTCTACGACAACGGCATCTTTGCCGCGCCAGTTCTGCGGCCGGTCACCGACCGAACCGGCGAGAAGTACCCGCAGCTTGAACGACCGACAGAGATCGACGGCTTCGTCATCGACAAGCTGGCCAAACTGGGCATCGTGCCGTCGGACGCCTGTTCGGATACCGAGTTCCTGCGGCGAGTCAGCCTGGACATGATCGGCACGCTGCCGACGCCTGACGAAGTGACGGCCTTCGTTGCCGATCCTTCGCCAGACAAGCGGGCGAAGAAGATTGACGAGCTGCTGGAGACACCCGCTTATACCGAGTGGTGGACGATGCGGCTGGCTGACCTGACTGCGTGCAATTCGCAGTACCTGGGCACGACGGATATGAACTCGCCTGCCGCAGTGCAGTGGGCCGACTGGCTACGTCGCCGCGTTAAGGACAATGTCGGCTGGGACCGGATCGCCGCCGGGATCATCCTCGCGGAAAGCCGGCGACCGGGTCAGTCGTACTCCGACTACGCCCTCGAACAGAGCCGGCATCTGAGCCGCGTCGAGCCAACGGACTTCACGGCACTCGACAATCCGATGCACTACTACTGGTTCCGCAGCAACAACCAGTTGCCGGTCGACCGAACGCTCGCATTCGGCTACGTCTTTCTGGGCGTCCGGCTGCAGTGTGCTCAGTGCCACAAGCATCCGTTCGACGAATGGTCGAAGCAGGACTTCGAGCAGTTCACGCAGTTCTTCACGCGAATCAAGGCCGGCATCGGTCCAGACGCGAAGGCGGCTCAGGATCAGCTCAAGACGAAGCTTGGCGTGCCGGTGAAGCTCGACACGGCAGCCCTGCGGCGGCAGATGTATCTGCGAGTGTCCGCCGAGGGTCTGCCGATTCCCTGGAACGAAATCTACATCGAGCAGCCAGGTGACAAGCCGCAGATGGCGCGGCTGCTCGGCGACGACGAGATCGACCTCAACGAGTTCGCCGATCCGCGCGAGCCCTTGATGGCCTGGCTGCTGCAGGAAGACAACCGGTATTTCGCTCCGGCGTTTGTCAACCGGATCTGGCATCACTACTTCGGCGTCGGGATTGTTGAGCCGCCGGATGATTTCAATCGAGCCAACCCGCCGCGTAATCGCCCACTGCTTGACTGGCTGAGCCGCGAATTCATCGCCAACGGCTACGACATGAAGTGGCTGCACCGCACGATCGCAAACAGCCGGACCTACCAGCGGAGCATCGAACCGAATGCGACGAACGGTTCCGACGAACGCAACTTCAGCCGTGCTCTGGTCCGTCGCCTGCCTGCCGAGGTGACCATCGACGCGATTCTGCAGGTGACCGCGAACGACAAGGCTGCCAGCCAGTGGGTGAGCAGCGTCAACGCTCGCAAGATTTCGCAGCACCCGAAGTCGATCCAGGCACGCGGCATCGATTACTCGTTGCTGGTTTTCGGCAAGCCGCTGCGAACGACGAACTGCGACTGTGAGCGTCAGGCTCAGCCGACGCTGCTCCAGTCGCTGTATGTTCGGAATGACGAAGAGGTGCTCGGCTGGATCGACCGCAAAGACGGCTGGCTAACTCAGGTGACGGCAGATGCTGCGACGGCTGATGATCTGGACGCAGTGATCCGGACGGCCTGGCTGCGGACTCAGTCCCGCGAGCCGGACGTCGCCGAAGTCGAGCGAGCCCGCGAGCATCTCGCATCAGCAGAAAACACCGCGGACGGACTTCGCGATCTGCTCTGGGCGCTGATCAACTCGCAGGAATTCCTGACGAATCACTGAGTGAAACGCCAGGCGGCGGAGGCAATCGACGGCACCCTGTTCGTTTTTCTGACAAAGCGTCGTAGCGGCGCCGTGCTATCGACGGTGAAGTCAGGGTTTCTGACCGCGAGCAGAGGAACCTGCCTGAGGGTGAAGCGGGAAGTCCCTCCCTCTGAAGTGCGACCTTTCCGTTTCGTCCGGTTGGGCCATGCGCAACGTCGCCAAAATCGCACATTGCTGACAGCCATTACGTTGTGCATGACCCGCGAATCCGATCTCAGCGGCTATCGGGTCAAACCT
>JAPOLP010000361.1 GCA_029977045.1 Planctomycetota bacterium | reverse complement strand
GGCCTCTTCTCCCGGAGGCCGGCCCGGCACGATGACCGGCAGGACGGGATTCGATCGGTGAGTCACCGCTGTCACAGTCGCTTGAACGGCGAGTTCGGAATCTGTGAGAAAGCCCGTTGCTGCTGCTGTTGTCGGCGGGGCGCTGGCGAACGCCTGCCGCGGGTCGATCAGGGCTTCGAGAACGATTTCGGCGTTTGCCGGTACGAGCATGTCGGAGCTGCGTGCCTTCGTGACGGCAACGCTTTTCTGTCGCAGAAAGCCGGCGATGACCAGCGGGTCGACGAAGTCCGGCAGCGGCAGACCGGCAGCGAACGTCAGCACGGGATCACCGCCGAGCGCAATCGCGACCGGCAGCGGCTGGCCGTTCGCGGCAGCCTCTTTGACGAGATGCCACTCGCCGTCGTGCGGCGTCCAGTGAATCAGCACGGTGTTGCGATCGACGATCTGGACAGGGACTCGCGAGCCAAACCGTTGCCTGATCGGAGCGACTGCTTCGCCTGCCGCGGCTTCTGACGCGCCGTTCGCTGGTGACGCGGAAGCCTGATGCGACTTCTCGACGTAAAGCTGTGCGGCGGTCAGTGTCGGCAGTGTCTCGCCCGGCCAGCAGACGGGGATCGGCAATGCGTCGAGGTCAACGTCGCTGCCAATCAGCACGACCTGCTGAGCGACGGCAGATTCCACTAGATGCGGAGGCCACTCGGCGGCGGCAACGAACCTGGGCACAAGCTGCAGTGCCTGCAGCCAGTCCGTCGGCAGGCTCGGTCGCACAATCGCCGTCACGCGGTCGGCGATCTCGTTGAGAGACTCGGCTCCCAAAGCGGCCAGCAACCGATCCCGGCTTCCGAGCAGATTCGCGACGACGGGTATCCGTTTCCCGTCGACGTTCTCAAACAGCAGCGCCGCTCCCTCGCCGTCCCGAACCACCCGGTCAGTGATCGCCGCCAGTTCGAGATTTCCAGCAACCGATGTCCGCACGCGCGCAAGCTGTCCGGCTTCGTGCAGATGGTCGAGAAACTCAGCCAGATGGTCGTACGGCATGGCGTCGCAGCACCGGAAGGAAACAACGGGCGACGCATCGTAGCCAACTCGCCCCACATCGGCAGCGAACCGCAGACAGCTGGCCCGTTTAACGACCAGAGAGCGAAGTTGGGCCACAGATTGAACACGGATTAAACACAGATTTGAGATGCAGAACTCAACGCCCGCAACTGCGACTCAATCCGTGTTGCATCCGTGGCCAAAGCCATTCGTCTGACAAAAACAAAACTCCCGACCGGGTGACGAGACCTGGTCGGGAGTCCGAATTCTGCTGAAGGGGCAGCTCGGCTACTTCGCTTCTTCGTAGCGGCGGGCGACTTCGTCCCAGTTGATGACGTTGAAGAAGGCCGCGATGTAGTCCGGGCGGCGGTTCTGGTAGTTCAGATAGTAGGCGTGCTCCCAGACGTCGAGGCCCAGGATCGGCTTGCCACTGGTGGCGGCAATCGCGTCGCCCATCAGCGGGCTGTCCTGGTTGGCGGTCGAGCCGACAGCCAGCTTGCCATCTTTCACGTACAGCCAGGCCCAGCCGCTGCCGAACCGTGTGGCGGCTGCCTTCGCGAATGCGTCCTTGAACGCGTCGAAGCCGCCGAGGTCGCTGTTGATCGCGTCGGCGAGGGCTCCGGTCGGCTGGCCACCGCCGTTGGGGCTCATCACCTTCCAGAACAGCGAGTGGTTTGCGTGTCCGCCGCCGTTGTTGCGGACGGCACCGCGTTTATCTTCCGGAACCTGCGACAGGTCGCTGATCAGTTCGCAGACGCAGTCCGGGACGTTGAGCCCTTCGGTCGCGGCGTTCAGATTCGTGACGTACGCGTTGTGATGCTTGCCGTGGTGGATCTGCATCGTCTGCGTGTCGATGTGCGGTTCCAGAGCGTCGTGAGCGTACGGGAGATCGGGAAGAGAGTAAGCCATCGTGCTGCCTCCTGAAGTTGCGTGAAAAAGCCAACGCGGCCATCGTTCGAGCTGCCATAGCCGCGAACTGTTTGTCAGAGGCGGGTATCCTAGACAGCTCGAACTCAGCCTGCCAGGTGGCGGCCACTGTTCACGCCAGGCCTCGAATCTCACCCGCTGAAACCCATCCGGATCGGCCCATGAGTGCTTCTCCTGTCAGTTGCGGTGTCCCGGTTTCCTTCGCCGAACTGCAGTCGGCTATCGCTGGAGTCGTCACCGGCGGCCAGGTTGGCGAACCCGTCAACGCGAGAGTCCACTGGGACGTCGCTGACGACTCGGCTGATCTGGCCGAAGCGATCCTCGCCGCCGCCACTCTGGCCGATGCCGCCCTGAATCTGACCGAGACTCGCTGGACGGTCCGCCGCGATCCCCACGACCGACTGCTCAACGCACTGGGCGTCGACGACCGAGGCCGCACCGCTCTGCTGTCAGCCAGCCGAGCCGCCAGCGATCAACTCGCGCTGACCGTGTTCGGCAACCACGGCGTCGCCAGAATCGAGCAGGCGTGCCTGGCCTACGCGCTGCCATTGAGTGACAGCTCAGCCTGCCGGGATGCACTGCAGGCTGCCATTCGCGGAGTAGCACCATGAATCTGCGTGAGGAACTGGATGCCGTACTCGCTGCGATAAGGGATTGCGGCATCGACTATGCGATCTGCGGCGGAATGGCGCTGGCCGTTCATGGGCATCCCCGGTTTACCGAGGATCTCGACCTGCTGATTCAGGAAGAGGATCTCGATCAGGTCAAAGCCGCCGTCGCTCCTCTTGGCTTTCAGATAGAGACCGGATGGCTCACGTTTGGTGTTGGAACCGAATCGGAAACTCGCCTGTATCGGCTGAAATCAAGATTGCCGACGAAAACAGTCTGGTTCTTGACCTGATCTGTGTGACTCCGATCCTTGAGGAGTCGTGGGCATCCCGCGCCGAATATGAACTCGGTGGCGAGCGAGTGTCAGTCGTATCGCGCGAAGGCCTGATCGCGATGAAGGCAATCAGCCGACGAGATCAGGACATCGTCGATTTCCGGAAGTTGAAAGGCACCGACCGTGATTGAATGTCAGAAGCCGAGCGACGCACAGATCGACGATCACGAACCGACGGTCGACATGTCCCCTGCCGCGATCTCCCGACGGCTTGACCTGGTCAGCGAGCTGTACGAACTCGGGCGCCACCTGACGCGGGCAAAGCCGGTCAACGGCGACTGTGCGGAAACGTCGGCTGGCGAAGGTTCCGTCGATGACGATTGAGAGCGGGAAGATGTCGGACAGACTCGTTTCGACCGCGGAACGGTTAACGACTTTACGTCGAATAGTCCGCGTTGAGTCGCACGTATTCGGCGGTCAGATCGCTTGTCCAGAAGCGGATGTCCGCGTTGCCAAGCTTCAGTTCAAGGCGGATTGCGACGACGTCTTCGTCTCGCATTGAATTGGACACGGCGGTTGCGTCGTGCTCGGTGGGAGCCCCGTCGCGGTAGATCTCAATCCCGTTGATCTGCAGGCTCATGTCCTCTTCCCGCAGTTCGACGCCGCAGTAGCCTGCTGCCGAGATGATGCGGCCCCAGTTCGGGTCATTGCCCGTGATCGCCGTCTTGACCAGCGGTCCGTTGGCGATGGCCTTCGCAATGATCGCGGCCTCTTCGCGAGTGCGGGCTCCGACGACGTCGATTTCGACAAAGTGCTCGGCACCTTCGGCGTCGCGGATGATCGCCTGAGCCAGTTCGATGGCGACTTCGTCAATCGCCGTCTGCAGAGCAACTCGCGCGGCGGCATCCAGCGGGCCGGCTTCGGCGGCTCCGTTCGCGTAGAGCAGAACCGAGTCGCTGGTACTCGTGTGACCTTCGACGCTGATGCAGTTGAAGCTGCGATTGACCGCGTGCCGCAGCATCTCGTCGGCGTCGGCGGGAGACAGTTCGGCATCGGTCATGATCACGCTGAGCATCGTCGCCATGTTCGGCGCGATCATCGCCGCTCCTTTGCAGGCAGCACTGACGCGAACGGTTTTGCCGCCAACATCGAGGGTTCGCGTTGCCTGCTTGGGGAACGTGTCCGTCGTCATGATCCCGCGAGCGGCGTTGTGAAACGCGTCCGGCGTCGCGGCAAGCTGCGCGACGACTTTCGGAAAGCCGGCTTCGAGAACCGGCTTCGGCAGGAAGTGCCCGATGATTCCGGTCGAACAAACCGCGACGTCTTCCGCATCGCAGCCGAGCAGTCCGGCGACCTGTGCCGTCATCCAGCGTGCGTCTTCGATGCCTCGGTCGCCGGTGCAGGCGTTCGAGTTCCCCGAGTTGATCACGAGTGCCCGCCCGGTGCCACGCGGGACGCGTTCCCGCGAGACCTTGACAGGTGCTCCGCAGACTTTGTTCTGCGTGAAGACGCCTGCCACCGACGCAGGACAATCTGAGACGAACAGCGACAGATCGAGCTTCGCGGAATCCTTCTTGATACCGCAGTAAATCCCGGCTGTCTGAAAGCCGGCTGGAAGTGGGCACAACTCGCTCATTGGTATTTCCTGGAATCAATCGGTGGCTGAGTCAGTCTGGAAGCACCACAGAGACACAGAGGTCACAGAGAGTTCGATTCGGTTACCTGACTCTGTGATCCCTGTGCCTCTGTGGTGAAGATCTTGTCGAGCCGGAGTTTTATCGATCGGCTGTCGATTCGCGAAGCGCCCGGCGACGACTAACGATGTGCGGTCTTGTCCCGGACATTCCGGCTGTGCGTCACGTTCGGATCGTGCTCGACTCGTTGGTCGAAGCGAAGGTGGCTCTGAATCGGAACGCGCAGAATTCGCCGAGACGTGCTGGCGCGGTTATCAGTTGTGAGAGGTCCGCTCTCCGTCCGGTTTCGCAGTATTGACGCGTTCGACAGGCAGAACTAACGTCAGTGGCTGCTCCCGCCGATGGGACTCGGGAACTCTTTCCGGACCCGCTGTTCGGACCCTCGGCCGCTTTCGGAACTCGCGTGTTCCGTTCGGTTCGGCGCAGACTGCGGAACCGGTTCTATGCGGGCACTGGCTGCTCTGGCCGGATTAACTGGCACAATTTCCCACGGATTTCCCAGCGAGTTTGACATGCAGACACGACGCGAGTTTCTCACTGGCACGGTCGCCGGCGCTGTGGCCTCGACACTGATTCTTGTCCCCACTGCCGCTCGCGCGGACGAAGAGTGGGCCGCGAAGATGTTCGAGAAGACGTCGCACGACTTCGGCGTTGTCGCTCGCGGATCTGACGTCAGCTATCGATTGAAGCTGAAGAACCTGTACAAGGAAGACGTCCACATTGCCGATGTCCGCACGACCTGCGGCTGCTCGGCTGGCGAGCCCAGCCAGACGACGCTCAAGAGCCTCGAAGAAGCGTACGTCGAAATCACCATGGACACGCGCAAGTTCATGCGGCGCAAGGACTCGAACGTCATCGTCACGTTCGATGCGCCGCTCTATCGAGAAGTCACGATTCCGATCACGGCCTACATTCGCACGGACGTCGTCGTCGAACCGGGTTCGGCTCAGTTCGGAGCAGTTGACCAGGAAACCGGCGGCGAGCAGACGCTGAAGGTCGCCTATGCCGGACGAGAAGACTGGAAGATCAAGTCGGTCAAAACCGGGCACGAGTTCCTCGAAGCGGTTACCAAAGAGACGACTCGCGAAGGCGGTCGTGTTGATTACGACCTCGTGATGACACTGAAACCCGGCGCGCCTGCCGGCACGTTGCGGCAGTTCGTGACGCTTGTCACCGACGATGCCGAAAACCCCGACGTCCCAATTCTGGTCGAAGCCCAGGTCAAGCCTGACATCGAAGTGAAGCCTGCGGTTGTTTCACTCGGCACGATGGCTCCGAAACAGACCAAGACCGTGCAGGTCGTTCTGCAGGGGAAGAAGCCGTTCAAGATTGAAAGCGTCACCTGCCAGAAGGTGAAAGACGTGTTTGAAGTCCGTCTTCCGTCGAAAGAGGCCAAAGTCCAGGTGATCCCGCTGACCGTGACAGCTCCCGAAGAACCAGGCACGCTGGACGAGCAGCTTTCCGTCACGATTGACGGTCGCAAAGAGCCCGTGACGTTCCGAGCCTACGGAAAGATCGCCGGTACGGGATCGTAATCTCGGCTGCCAGACACGCTTTAAGAAGCGGTGCCAGAGCAAAGAAGTGACGCAGACGGTCGCTCCTTGCGAGTCGGAATTGAGTTTGACATACTCCCGCCCCGCAATGGTGAGGCGAACTCGCTGAGCCATCACGTCAGGCACCCGTAGCTCAATTGGATAGAGCACCGGTCT
>JAPOLP010000526.1 GCA_029977045.1 Planctomycetota bacterium | reverse complement strand
TTTCAAAGCTCATGGCTTCCGCGCGGTCAACATCCTGCGCAGCCACTACGACGATACGACCGAAGACGCCTACGTGATGCGCTATCACCTGTGCGATCATTCGGAAGAGCACCTGCCGACGAAATTTCGCAACCGGATCAGCGAGCTGCCCGACCGAGAAGCTGCCTGAGGTCTTCGGACTGAATTCGGGCCCAGGCTGATCTGAGCCGGACTCCTGACGTATCCTGACCCCGCTTTCGAGCGGGGTTTTTCATTGGCTGGGAGTCACCGGGCATGGCAGGCAGACAAAGTCAGGCGGGAAGCGTCCTTTGCGGTCTGGGGATTGCTGCGGCACTCGGTTCACTGTTTCTGTCCGGCGAGCTGACGACGGCGACCGGCGTCACAATCGGATTCCTGCTGGTCGCCGGAGCGGGATTTGTCCTCGCGATCATGCGGCCCGCGACGACGAAAGCGGCAGCGGTACAGGCAGGTGAAGAAGATGAAACGCTGCGGGCGGCGCTGGCTGACGTCGAAGCCGAGCGAGACTCGCTGCAGCAGTTTCGGCAGGAACTGGAGGCGGAACTCGAACGCCGGGCTCATCAGCTCGACGAACGCGAATCGCAGCTCGCCAACCGGCTCATCGCGTTTCAGGAGTGGCTTGAGTATCCGCAGCCGGAAGACAATTCAGAGGCTGAATCGACAACAGCAACGTTCGTCGGTCCGGAACTGGAAATCAAAGACCGTCGCGTCCTCGAGCTGCTCGAAGCCGAGACGAAGTTCGTTTATGAACGCATCCGCGACGGTCGGTATCGCGAGGATGGGCAGCTCAAAATCGACGCCATCCGCGACGACACGCTCGACCTGATTCAACGAGTTGCCCGGATTTACAAGCCAGACTGCGACAATCCGCTGCTGGAGACGAGCGTCGAAAAGCTCTTGCGAGCGGGCAGCCGCATCTGCCTGCACCTGCTGGTCGTTCTCGAACGGTTGCCGCTGGACCTGCACGAGGAAAACTTCTCGACGCTGCATGAGTACGTTCGCAAGGCCGTCAAAGCATACGACGTTTACTCCGCCGCCTCGCCGTACCTCGGTTATGCGTCGAAGGCGTTATATGCCGGGCGGCTGGCGATGGGAGCGAACCCGCTGACGCTCGGCATCACCTGGGCACTGGGCGAACTTGGCCGGCGAGGCATCAAGGCAGCCGGGCAGAAGTTTGTCGACCAGCAGTCCGTTGCGCTGCTCGGCGATCTGGTCCGAGTCGTCGGGTTTGAAGTCGCGGGGATCTACGGCGGCGATTTCCGGCATCGTGATCCGAACTGGGTTTACGGCAGCGAGCTGACAGACCTGATGAGCCGCTTCCCGGTTTCACGCCAGAATCTTGCACACGCGTTGAGGGAAACCGGCGGCCTGACGTTTCGCAACGAGTACGACCGCGTGTTCCTGTACCGCTGCCTGTCGACGCACCGCTCGGCAGGTCCGCCGAAAACAACGCACGAGTTCCTGCCGCCGGATACGCGGCAGGAGATCGCCCGGAAACTCGAATCGTTCTTCCGCAACTTCGTACACGGCAAGACAGAGAAAGCCATCACCGAATGGCGGACTGGCGTCGAAACACGTCTCGGCCTGCGGCTGCGAATCGAGACTCCGTCGACCAGCAACCTGACACCGCCCAGCGCGGCCAGCCAGGATGCCACGGCAGCGATCACGTCGCTGATCGCGTTTGCGACGGCGGTCAAAGGCCGCGAGTTGGGCGACCTGGCTCCGGCGACTCTGGCCCCGAAGACGTCAGTCGTCGCAGGCAGCAGTACCGTCAGCGCCGTGCTGCGAAACGCTGCCGATGCACCGCCGCAGTTTTTCGAGGGTGCCGACATCGACCCCGGCAGCAATCTGCTCGACGCGTACCTCGCCGATCTGATCCGGCTTGCCGTCCGCAGCGAGCCACTCGATGTTCAGCCTGACGACCTGGTGCTAGAAACGGCCGTCTGGCTCGGAAGCGAAGCCGCGAAGATTCGCAAACAGCTCGATGCCGAGTACTCCGACTTCGCCCGCGATCTGTTGCCGGAAGACGCCCCGACTCAAAAAGTCAGCGCCGCCGCAGCGCGGGCTCTGCTCGGTGAACTGCTCCCCGGCGAGTCCGCACGTTTCGCCTACCCGGACGTTCGACTTCCGGACGTCGCGACTGGCGCCCCAACTTCAGCAGGCAAAGTGTCACTGCCGAAACTCGCTCGCGACGAGAAACTCTGGCTGGTCGGAACTGACCAGCGACTTCTGCTGATTGCTGAGTCGCTCCCGCAGGCACTCGCGACCTCGCCGCTTAACGGGCTATCCGCAACAAAAGGCGACGGGCTGGTCGTCAGCGAGTGCAACCTGATCGGCGGCCAGTGGACTCTGCCCGGCGAGGAAAACTCGTTCCCGCTCGACCTGACCATCGCCGGTGGCATGATGACCCGTTTCGACACCTGGTTCCGCCCGCTGCTGAACACTGTCAGCAAGAGCGTCAAGTAACGGATCGTTTCTGCCTGCGACCTCGCCGCAACGTTCGAGACCTCGCGCTGAACAGCCGGTGTAACCTGCGTCTGGTCGCGTTTCTGGCGACAGTCGTTAGCTTTCAGAGTTCGAAGAGGTCTCATCCTTCGCTCCAGACTGGAGGCAGCGTCATGTCGTTCCGGATTCTACTGGCTGGTTTTGTTGCTGTTCTGAATCCCGTACTGCCTGGTGGGGCTGCTGAGCTTCAGGCAGTCCGCATCGCCGTTCCCGTCAACGGGCATATTCATCCGGCAGCCTGCGTCAGCCACAAGGGGACGATCGTTGTCACATATGGGCGAGTGAATCATCGCGATCTGAGGATCACTCGATCGACGGACGGTGGGGCGACGTGGGCCGAGCCGGTTCCGTTTGAGCATGCGGTCGAGAAGACGTACTACCCAGGTTCGCTGACGACGCTGGCGGACGGACGGCTGGTCCACGCCTGGAATCGGTGGGACACCGACGTCACTGAAAATGAGCCGCGTTCGGTGCTGTACTCCGTCTCGGAGGACGACGGTGTTTCGTGGAGTATTCCAGCGGCACTGCCTCGCGACCCGGCGAAATCGAGCATCATTCGGCATCCGTTTGTCGAATTGGCTCCGAATCAGTGGCTGTTCTCACTCAGCGATCGCACGTTTGTGCTCGATCCGACGAACGACAATGCGGAAGACTTCGGTGACGGTCGCGTTCACGGGCTGATTCCGATCGTGCGCACGCCGAAGGGCACGTTCGTCAGCGGAGCTGGATTGCGGTCGACCGACGGCGGGAAGACCTGGGCGGAGATCGACGGCTTTCCAAACCTCAAGGAGCAGGGCTGGCGGCACGAGATGGTGTGCCTGCCGAACGGCCTGCTGCTGGCATCTGAGATTCTCGGGCCAGGATTTGGTGGCGAGCGGATTCGATATCGAATCTCGCGCGACGACGGCCTCACCTGGGTGGACCACTTTGAGTATCACAATCCCGGTCGTCTGATTGTTGGCCGAGCCTGTCCGCGGACCGTGCAGCTCGACGAGCAGAACATCGGAGTCGTCTTTTACGACATCAGCCCCGACCAGCAGGGCGGGCCGGGGCTGTTCTTTCTGCGAATTCCGCTGGCGAAGCTTGCCGCGAAGTAGGCTTTTCATCGTTTCGATGACTGAATTCCTGCGAATCCAGCCAGGCGGTTCTCAGCGCAGGTTGTAGGCCGATGGCATGACGCCTTCGGTGTAGGCGTTGAAGCCATAAAACGTCGGTTTGAATTCTCCGACGACGTCGACGTTGGCTTTTTCCGGGACGTCCATCTTCAGGCCCCAGAAGCAGGCGTTGACCAGCAGGCGGCGGAGGTCTTCGCATTCGAGGTCGATCGAGGCGCCCATCGTTGTATTGATGACGCGCGACACGTTGCCGCTTTCGCCCTTGTACATCCGGGTCCAGACGAGCGGCATCATCGGGTTGTTCTTCGGACCTTCGACGGGCGGATCGGTTGGCTTCATGCCAGCCAGCACGGCGCCGTGCATCAGGATCTCGTCATCGTCGCGAAGGTGCACAATGCCGTAAACGTCCGTCGGGCCGAAAACATCCTTGACGCTGTTCAGGATCGGGTGGTCGGCGCGCTTCGCGTTGATGACGCCGCGAGTGGCTTCGTGCTTATGGCTACCGTGGTGGCTGATCCATGTATCGCCGAGCACGGCCTGACCCCAGCCACCCTGGGGATTTCCGCTTCGCCAGGACCATTTGGCGTAGGGGCCTTCGCCAGGAATGTTGAACGCGTGCGTCGCGGTTCGCAGGCCGAGGATTGGCTTGCCGGAGTTGGTAAAGTCGATGATCGGTTTCATCTGGTCGTCCGGCAGATTCCGGAACCGCAGGAAGACGACCATCATGTCAGCGTCGTTCAGGAAGTGAGTTCCGGGAATGTTGGTCTGGTGGTCCGGCTTGATGGCGCCGGTCTTCGGGTCGATCGCGAAGAGCACCGTGCATTCGAAGCCGTGTCGCTGTGAGAGGATCTTCGCGAGCTGCGGACAGGCTTCTTCGGAGCGGTATTCGTCGTCGCCGCTCACGAAGACGATGTGCTTGCCCTTGCCGGGGCCGTCGCCGCCTTCGTACGTGACCCACTGCTGTTCGGCATGGAGCGTTGCTGCTCCGCAGGTGACAGCCAGAGCGGCCAGGGGGAACATCATCAGAAAGCGTCGGAAATTCAGCATCGGTGTTTCTCCGGGTGAGCTGGTCGGTTGGGTCTGAGATCGCCGACGGATGCCTGTCCGTCGATGCGTCATCGTAGAGAAACCATACGCTGCGACGCACGCGTGCACGGGCCAGTGTTCGCAATGACTCGTCACATCGCTCTTCTGGAGATTCCGGCATCCTGTTATCAACCGACCTTCGAGACGCATTCTGGTAAAGGATG
>JAPOLP010000545.1 GCA_029977045.1 Planctomycetota bacterium | reverse complement strand
GTTCCGTGAGGAAGAGAAAAAGAAGAAGGAAGAGCTGGCTCGCAAGGCCGAAGCCAAAGGGCCGGGCGGGAAACGCGAGCCTCCGAAGCTGTGAGAGATTGGTTTGCTGTAATTGGATTGAATCTCAGGATGTTTGAGACGTCTTATGAAACGGATTGTCCTGATCGCTGCCGTGATTCTATTCGCGGCGTCTGCCTTCTGGCTCCTTAAACGCAATGCCGAACAGGAAGCCGTTGCTCCGGACGATGGTGGAGCGAAGCTTGCCAGTGAGCCGTCCGGCCAGACGAACGATGGTGCCGCGACGGCGATCGAGCCGAACTTTACGCCGGTCGACACGTCGAAGCTGATGGCGCTGCCCTATCCCTACGTGCTCGAAAACGCGTTTCCGCAACTGAGCTTCGGCAACCAGCGACCGCTGCAGCTTCTATCCGCTCCTGGCGATGACGAGCACCTGTTTGTGCTTTGCCAGGAAGGCCGAATTCACGTCTTCGCGAATGATTCAGCAGCCTCTGAGACGGAGACGTTTCTGGATCTTCGCGACCGCGTGTCGCGTCGCGGCAATGAAGAAGGGCTGCTGGGGATTGCGTTCCATCCGGACTATCAGGCGAATGGTCGATTCTTTGTCTGCTACTCGGCGGAAGACGACAAACGCGAGCCGAGTCTTGTGCTGTCAAGCTTTGAACGCAAAGACGGATCGAGTCTTACGGCCAGTCCGCAGTCCGAAGAGCAGATTCTTGTTGTTCCTCAGCCGTTCCGAACACAGAACGGCGGCTCGCTGGAGTTCGGCCCGGACGGATTTCTGTATGTCGGCCTGGGCGACGGCGGATCGGCGAATGACCCGCAGGAGCACGGCCAGAACCTGAAGACATTGCTTGGTTCCGTGCTGCGGATCGACGTCGATAACCGCGAGGGCGAACTGGCCTACGCAATTCCTTCCGACAATCCGTTTGTTGACTCAGGTGATCGCGCACGCGGCGAGATCTGGGCGTACGGTTTTCGCAACGTCTGGCGTCTGGCTTTCGACCGCGAGACCGGCGAACTGTGGTGCGGCGACGTCGGCCAGGAACGGTTCGAGGAAGTGGACCTGGTCGTCAAGGGCGGCAACTACGGCTGGAACAAACGCGAAGGCAATCACGTCTTCCAAGCCGATGATGCTTATCGCTTCCCTCTGACCGACAAGGACATCAAGTCCGAGAACGCGAAATACGTCGCTCCTGTTGCCACGTACTATCACAGCGACGGGCGGGCTGTGATCGGCGGGCGAGTCTATCGAGGCTCGCGGTTGCCGGAACTTCAGGGAGAGTACATCTACGCCGACTTCTTCAGCGGTTTCATCTGGGGCCTGCAGCGTGATGGCGACAAGGTGGAGGACCACTGGGTCTGCAACACGACGCAGCAGATCGCCGGTTTCGGAGAAGATGCCAGCGGTGAACTCTATCTCTGTGCGTTCGACGGTTGTCTGTACCGCCTGGCGTCGAATCCTGATTACCTCGACGGCTCCAAGCGGCGGTTTCCGTTTCTGCTCTCGGAAACCGGACTGTTCGAGTCGATGGACGACCTGACTCCGGTCGCCGGCGTCCGACCTTATTCCGTCAACGTGCCGCTGTGGTCAGACGGGGCGTACAAGGAACGTCTGATCGCGCTGCCGGAAGGCGGACAGATCACGTTCTCAGATCAAGGCATCTGGGAACTGCCCGTTGGGACCGTTGTCCTGAAACACTTCTTCCTGGAAATGAAGCAGGGAGATCCGTCGTCTCGTAAGCGTCTGGAAACGCGGCTGCTGGTTAACGGTCCGCAGGGCTGGGACGGCTACACCTATATCTGGAACGAAGATCAGACGGATGCGTCGCTGATGGACATGGCAATGACCGCGTCCTACGAGATCCAGGCGGAAGATGGTTCCACTCACGAGCAGCAGTGGTACTTCCCCAGTCGAGCCGACTGCAAAGCGTGCCACACCAAGGCCGGTGGCTTTGTCCTGAGCGTCAACACCCGCCAGCTGAACCGCTCTCATGGTTCGGCGGATGACGGGCTCAACCAATTGACCGCCTGGGAGCAGGCGGGAATGTTCAATCAGAAGCTGCCCGCCCCACCTTCGGAACTGGATGCCTACTCGGACTGGGAGCGGGAAGAGGGAGCCGTCGAGTCGCTGGCACGTGCCTATCTCGACGTGAACTGCTCGTTCTGCCACACGCCCGGCGGACCGGGCAACTCACCGATCGACCTTGCCTATCACACGCCGCTTGAACGAGCCGTCCTGATCGACGTGCCACCGCGAGGCACTCGAACCGGCGGCGCGCCCGCGACGGCCTTGCTCACACCCAATCGGCCAGGCGATTCGGAACTCATCCGCCGCATGGAGATGCGTGGCCCCGGTCAGATGCCAATCATCGCCTCGTTTGTTCCGGATGAAAAAGCCGTCCGCATCGTGTCTGAGTGGATCGGCAAGATGAGTCCAACACGCTGACGTCCAGGGGACCTGTAGCTGGATTCGCCAGAATTCAGTTGCTTTGGCACGCCGTCTGAATTCCTGCGAATTCAGCTACGGACAGTTTCAAGGTTGAGCGGAATCAACAGGTGTGCGACGCGATCGAGCAGGCCGTTGACTGGCGGGGTTCATCTTCGCGTGGTTGCTCAGTAAGCTGGCTGGCCCGCCTTTCCTTCGCAGCCGTGAGGACTGCCATGCCCGCCAGCGTTTTCTCCGCGTCGAACTCCCCTTTCCTTTGCCGCTTGAGCCTTGCGATCACGCTCGTCTGTGCCGCGTTCCGGGCCGACTCGCAGCTGGTGGCCGCAGCAGAGGGCGACACGCTCTCGATCAGTCCGCAGAAAATCGAATTGTCCGGACGGCTTGATCGGGTGCAGCTCTTGCTCGCGCATGCGGTTGGTCAGGATGTGACTCGGGATGCTGTGGTGAGCGTCGAACCTGCCGGAATCATCGAAATCGATGCTCGCGGGCGAGTGACTCCGCTTCAGGACGGGACGGCGACGTTGACTGTCAAAGTTGGTGATGAGGCGGTGACAACCTCAGTGACCGTCTCCGGAACCGGAACCGACTCGGTCAGTTTTGGCGAGGACGTCGTGCCGATCCTCAGCAAGGCGGGGTGCAATCAGGGAGCTTGTCACGCGTCGCAGTACGGTAAGGGCGAGTTCAAGCTGTCGCTGTTCGGGTTTGCTCCCGAGCAGGATCATCCGCAGTTTGTTCGCGACTGGCGCCAGCGGCGTGTTTCGTTTATCGCTCCGGCGGACAGCCTCGTTCTGAAGAAAGCGACGATGGAGGTCGCTCACGGCGGCGGCAAGCGATTCGGGACGGACTCGTACGAGTACGCGCTGATGCTCGACTGGCTGAAGGCCGGAGCGCCCGGACCGGTCAACGATCAGCCGCACGTTGTCGGCATGACGGTCACTCCTGCTGAGCGGGTCTATTCGAGCGGCCAGACGCAGCAGCTTCGCGTCGTGGCCGAGTACTCCGACGGTTCGACGCGGGACGTCACGCACCGGGCTCTGTATGACAGCATGGGCGACGGCGTTGCGACGGTCGATGAGGCGGGGCTGATTACCGCTCACGATCCGGGGCAGGCAGCGATCATGGTGCGGTACCAGGGACAGGCCAAGGTCTCGATGGTGCTGCTGCCTCGCGAGTCGACCGACGACCTGTCGAGCTTCGTCGCGCGGAACTTCATCGACGAGAACGTCAAAGCGCACTGGCTGCGACTCGGACTGGTTCCGGCGGAGCTGTGCTCGGACGAAGTGTTTATTCGCCGGGCGTTTCTCGACGCGATCGGTACGCTGCCTCCGCCGGAGAAAGTCGAAGCGTTTCTGGCATCGGACGCTGCCGACAAACGCGAACAGCTGATTGACGAGTTGCTCGGTCTGACGGGCGATTCGAGTCGCGACATTTACGTCAACGAGTGGTCGGCGTACTGGGCACTCAAGTGGGGCGACCTGCTGCGGAACAACCGCAACACACTCGGCGACGGCGGCATGTGGGCACTCTACAACTGGATGCGGGCGTCACTTCGGGAGAACAAACCGGTCGACAGATTTGTCCGCGAGATCATCACCGCGCAGGGCTCGATCTACGCGAACGGGCCGGCGAACTACTACAAGGTTGCCACGAACCCCGAAGACCTGGCCGAGACGACGGCTCAGGTTTTCCTCGGCGTGCGAATGGCCTGCGCGAAGTGTCATCACCACCCGTTCGAGGTTTACAGCCAGGCGGACTATTACGGGCTGGCGGCGTTCTTCACTCGGGTTGGCACGAAGGGCAGCAGCGATTTCGGAGCACTCGGCAGAGACACGGTCGTCATGCTGAAGAACTCCGGCTCAATTCGTCATCCGCGAACCGGTCAGACAATGGAACCGACTCCGCTGCAGGCCGATCCAGTCAAGCTTGACGGTGTCCGCGACCTGCGCCGGCCTCTGGCCGCCTGGATCGCCTCGCCCGATAACGAGTTGTTCACTCGGAACATCGTCAACCGCTTCTGGGGCTACTTCATGGGAGCCGGTCTGGTCGAGCCGATTGACGACATGCGGGCAACCAACCCGGCCTCGATCCCGAGCCTGCTCGACTCGCTGGCCGCCGACTTTGTCGCCAGCGGCTTCGATCTGCGGCATCTGATGAAGCAGATCATGACCAGCCGCGTCTATCAGCTCAGTTCAACGCCGCGTCCGGAGAACGTCGCGGACACGCGGCTGTGCCTGCATTACAACGTGAAGCGTCTGCCCGCCGAAGTCCTGCTTGACGCGATCGACGACGCC
>JAPOLP010000190.1 GCA_029977045.1 Planctomycetota bacterium | reverse complement strand
GGCCGCTCGGGACGCTCTGCTGAATCGCTATGGAGGCACGGCGGAAAGCGAAGCCGCGGTCGCTCGTGCCTTGAACTGGCTCGAACGACACCAGCGCGACGATGGAAGCTGGAGCTTCAACCATCGCACGCAAGCCTGCGATCAAGCGTGCTCGCATCCCGGTTCGTTTGGGAACTCGAACATGGGCGCGACGGCACTTGCCCTGCTGGCGTACATGGGCAGCGGCAGCAGCTACACCGGCGGCGATTACCAGAAGCCTATCGAAAACGGGATCGCCTACCTGTTGAACAACGCAAAAGAAGTGAAGCGCGGGCAGAACCTCGATCTGCGAGGACGGGCTGAGGGAAACTCGGGGATGTATAACCAGGGGCTGGCAACGCTCTGCCTGACCGAAGCGATCGCGATGAACGAACTGGCCATCGCCGAAGCCGGTCGAAACGCGTCTAAGATCGGCATCAAGGACGCCGCGATCGTTCGCGAAGAGACGCGACTGCTGAGACTCGCTGCTCAGAAAGCGATTAACTTCATTGTTGACGCGCAGCACTCACGCGGCGGCTGGCGTTACTCACCGGGGGAAGCAGGAGACACGTCCGTCGTCGGGTGGCAGGTCATGGCACTGACCAGTGGTCGATCGGCAAAGCTGCAGGTTCCGCACACCACATTCACGAAGGCTTCACGATTTCTCGACCTGGTCAGCGTCGATGACGGAGCGTGGTATGGGTACACGGGGCCGTCGAAAAGTGAATCAACGACGGCGATCGGGCTGCTCTGCCGAATGTACCTCGGCTGGGATCGCCTGCGACCCGGGCTGCGAAACGGCGTGAAGAATCTCGACGAGGAAGGGCCGGCGAAGAGCGACATTTACTACAACTACTATGCGACGCAGGTGCTCCATCACTGGGGTGGCGACGAGTGGAAGAAGTGGAACGAGAAGATGCGCGAGCAGCTCGTCACCACTCAGAAGAAAACCGGACACGCTGCTGGAAGCTGGGACCTTGCCGACCGACACGGCGGGCCGGGCGGGCGGCTGTACATGACCTGCCTGGCGGCGATGACGCTCGAGGTCTACTACCGGCACCTGCCGTTGTACGAGCAGTTTGACCGGAGGCCCGTTGCCGGACGCTGACAGCTGGCAGTTCGGCCAGAGCAGACAAGCCGACTCGTTTGCAATCGCTGGCGGGGCTCAGTCGAATCTGCGGATCGTCGTTTCTCGACGACGAGTTCGAGTTCGTCAGACAAACGCTTTGACCGGATGGCTTACGCCCAATCGCCCTCGAGTTGTGGCTGATCAGCCGGTACGCGTTAGCGTCCGGTTCTCGATTCTCTGGGAAACCGCGAGCTAACGCTCGGCGGCTGATGACAACCCGGGGACCATTTGACTCGCGCCGTTCCGTTGGTTCAGTTGGAGACAACTCTGATGGCCGCTGACTTTGATTTCACATCGTTGCAGACCGTGCATCTGGTTCCTCTGACGGCTTACCGGCCGGACGGGTCACTGAACCTTGAGCTGCAGAAAGCACATTCGGCACGGATGTACGCAGCGGGCATTCGCTGCTTCCTGCCAGCGGCGGGAACCAGCGAGTTTCATTCGCTGTCGACTGACGAGGTTGTTGACATCGTCGCCGCGACGTGCGAAGCAACCGGCCCGGAAGCGGTCGTCTTCGCTCCCGTTGGGCTGCAGGTCGGGCACGCGGTCGAGATTGCCCGACGGTCGCTCGATTTCGGCGCGACCGGGATCATGTTCATGCCGTTTTCGCACCCGTACATGAGCGACGTCGGTGCGAAGGCGTACTACGAAGCCGTGATGGATGTCGCGCCGTGCCCGACGCTCGTTTACAAGAAAGCTCCGCTGCCGAGTAATGGCCTGCTGCTGGAGATGGCGAAGCACCCGAACGTTGTCGGTGTCAAATACGCCTGGAATCAGATGCACGAATTCCGGTCGACGGTTGCTGCCGACGGCGAGGGCATCGAATGGCTGTGCGGATCAGCCGAGCGGTTCGCTCCGTTTTACTTCCTCGCCGGGTCGCACGGTTACACGACCGGAGCCGGCAACGTGGCTCCGTATCTGACGCTGGCGATGCACGCGGCGTTCGCGGCGGGCGAGTACGACGAGGGGATGCAGTATCAGGCTCAACTCTTGCCGATTGAGGATTACCGGGCGCGCGAGGGAGACAGCTTCAACATCTCGATGCTCAAGCACGCGATGCAGTCTCTGGGCCAGGACTTCGGACCGCCGCGACCGCCGCAGCGCGAACTGACCGATGCCGAGCGAGCCGAGATCGACGAGTTGCTCAAGCCGATCATCGCCGCTGACCGGCAGATCGCCGAAGAGCTGGCAACCGCAGGACTGCCGTCCTGATGAGTGAACGGAGTCTCGAAGACGCCAGGCAGTCACTCGGGCAGGCCTGTCGCTCGAAGAAGTGGCTTGCCATGCTGGTTGCCGCGTTGCTGACGCTGCACGGAACTCTGGCGATCCAGACGGCGCGTTACTGCTCGGTCACGCACGACGAGTACTGGCACATCCCGGTCGGGCTGCTGCACTGGCGCAGCGGTCGCTTCGACTGGGAAAACCTGAACCCGCCGCTGATCCGGATGCTGGCCGCCGCGCCGCTGACCGTGACTGCACAGCCGGGGCAGATCAACCAGCCGACCGATCAGATCTGGAGTTACGGCGACGATCTGTTCGCGGCAAATCGAGACAGCTACCGATCGCTGCTGCTTCAGGCTCGGATACCGATCGTCGCACTGTCGCTACTGACTGCCTGGCTGCTCGGCTGCTGGGCGACGGAACTGTTCGGCGTTCGGTCGGGAGTGGCCGCTCTGTTTCTGTGGTGCATCAGCCCGACGGTTCTCGCGAGTGCTTCTTTAGTGACGACGGATCTTGGAGCAGCGTTCTTCTTCGCGCTGGCCGGCTGGCAAGTGTGGCGCTTCGCGGGCGAGCCCAGCTGGAAGCACACCGGCCTACTGGGAGTCTGTCTCGGTCTCGCACAACTCGCGAAGTACACCTCGGTCATCCTGTGGCCGCTGAGCCTGATTTGGTGCCTGCTGCTGAGAACGCCGGGAGCAGGCGACGACGGAACGAATTCTGTGCCGCGTCTCACGCTGATTCTGCAACGCTGGTGTGCCGCCGTCATGCTCAGCATCCTGGTCCTGAATCTCGGCTACCTGTTTCAGGGGACGGGTACCTCGCTTGCCGACTATCAGTTTTCGAGCCAGGCGATGCGCGGGATTCAGTCGGCATCCGGTCCGCTGGCGAGCTTTCCGCTGCCCGTGCCGACGGACTGGCTGGAGGGGATTGATCATCAGCGGCAAATGATGGAGGCAGACCATCCCGTCTTTCTGAACGGCGAGTGGTCGCTGCACGGTTTTCGCGGCTACTACTTCTACGTGCTGTGGTACAAGCTGCCGCACATCGTCCAGCTGCTGGTGCTGGCGGCTTTGCTCCGGTGCTGGCTTGTCCGTTCTGAACGGGGTCAACTGCGTCTCGCCGCCGGGTTGCTGCTGCCGGTGCTGGTACTTCTGATTCTTGCCAGCGGCTCGGGAATGCAACTCGGGATTCGCTATGTCCTGCCGGTGCTGCCGTTTCTGGTCATGTTCGCAGCGTCGACAGTCGAGCTGTTTCCTCGCCGAGCCGGCATGGGGTGGCGGGTTCTTGCGGGGCTGACCGTTGCCACGCTGCTCGCTTCGGTACGGCATCACCCGCACCACCTTGCCTACTTCAATGAACTGGCCGGCGGGCCGGACAACGGCTGGAATCTGCTGTCGGACTCAAACATCGACTGGGGGCAGGACCTTTATGGTCTTGAGCAGTGGCTCCAGGAAAGCAACGTCGGCGAATTCCATCTCGCCTGGTTTGGCACGCAGCCCCCGTCCGATCTGGGGATCCACGCCCGACGGATTCAGTCGCCACTGCTGACGGGCAGAGCACCAGCTCCCGGCGTCTATGCGATCAGCGTCTGCCTGCTGCAGGGCCGCCCGACTCCGATCTGGGAACCGGACCGAGTCCAGCGAAACGCGGACATCGACGAATTCGGATGGCTGCGATTCTTCGAGCCTGAAGACCAGGTTGGGCAATCTGTGCGTGTCTTTCGGCTTTCCGCTGCCGACATTGGCCGCCTTCAGGCAGTACTGAGTCGAACGCCGTCGGCACGCTGAGCCGGCCAATCCAGCTCAATTCCGTGGGCTGTTTCCGAGTCCGCTGGCATTTGCTGCCTCGCCGACGTGCCTGCAGGAACTCTCCGGAAAGATAGAGACTCTGCGGAAACATAATCGATTCCCGCAGTTCGTCCGGTTGGGCCGAGTCCAGGGCGATTACGAGCAATATCGACGATTCCGAAGATCGGATGACGATACCTCCCACAAGGGTTTCCTGGCTCTGACAGGATGGCCCTTTGGCCGGACACGTGTCCGTGCCATCCGGCTGGTGACTCGGCCGCAATGATGATTGCTTCAGAAACTCAGCACAGGGATGGATCCCATGCAGTTTTCGGCCTGGCTCGACGCGTTCCGCAACCGCCTTGCTCGCAGCCCCCGACGTCGTCGCAGTGGCAGCGATCCGGTGTCAGCCAATTTCGAGAACCTGGAAGACCGCACGGTTCTTTCGGTGTCGACATTCTTCATTGGCGGCACGTTGACTGTCAGTTCGGACGCAGCGGATTCGATCACTGTTCGCCGCAACCCAACGAATACCAACTACGTTCAGGTACTCGCCAACGGGAATGTGGATTCTTCAACGGCGTCGATCCTGGCCAGCCAGGTCCAGTCGTTGAACGTTCGCGGCGGAGGCGGAGCCAACGACATCAACATCTCTGGCGTGTCCACGATCGGCTTCCCCAACCTGACGTCGATCCGAGTCGATGGCGGGGCCGGTGACGACACGATTCAAGGCAGCCTTGACCTTACTGACACACTGCTTGGCGGCGATGGCAACGACATCGTCACTGGGAATAACGGCGCCAACCGGATTGACGGCGGCGACGGCAACGACGTGATCAACGGCGGTCTGGGCAACGACACGATCATCGGCGGAGACGGGCACGACGACATCAACAGCGGTGCTGGAAACGACAGCATCGTTGGCGGCGACGGAAACGATACGATCGACGGTTCGGTCGGCTCAGACACGATCGACGGTGGTGACGGCGACGACGATATCCAGGGCGACACGCCAGGTTTCCTGGGCTCGGATGCTGACTTCATCGACGGCGGAAACGGCAACGACAACATCCGCGGCTACGACGGTGACGACACTCTGCGAGGCGGCGGCGGGCACGACACGATTGATGGCGGAAACGGCGACGACACGATTTCCGGTGGCGGCGGACGCGATGTTCTGCGTGGCGGCAACGGCGATGATCAGATCGAGGGCCAGGCCGGCGCCGACCAGATTGACGGCGAAGACGGCAACGATGTGATCGACGGCGGTGCCGGGCCAGACACGATCAACGGTGACGACTCACTGAGTGCTGTCGCGGGAAATGACACGATATTCGGTGGCAGCGGCCAGGACACGATCTCTGGCGGTCGCGGCAATGACTCGATCATCGGTGGCAACCACAACGACTATATCCTTGGTGAAACCGGTAGCGACACGATTCGCGGCGGCGGCGGAGCTGACCACATTGAAGGCGGTGACTCCGACGACCTGATCACTGGCAACAGTGGCAACGACACGATCTTCGGTGACAGCGAAGTCGGTGCGATCGTCACCTCGGGCAACGACACCATTCGCGGCAACTCCGGCAACGACGTGATCGACGGCGGCGAGGGCGACGACCTCATCCTGGGTGATTCTGGCGGCGACCTGATCGGTGGCGGTGCCGGCAATGACACGATCGATGGCGGTCGCTCACGAGACACTGTTGATGGCGGTGTCGGCGACGATCTGATTGTCTGGGATCTCGACGAAGGCAGCGACCGGTACAGCGCTGAATCGGGCGACGACACCATCGAACTTCGTGGCAATGGCTCTGCCGACGCCTTCGCGATCGGAACACCTGCGTCCGGTAACGGGGTCGCAGTGACGGCAGGTGGCCACACTGTGCTCATTGACCCGTCCGTGAACCGAGTGATCGTGAACGGTCGTGGCGGAGACGACTCCTTCACGATCGGCGACCTGACCGGCGCCGACGGCATGACAGTCGTTGTTGCGGGTGGCTTTGGAGCTGACACGATCTCAGCCGATGGCGCATCAATCGGCGGGGCCATTCTCGTTCTAAATGGAGAAGGCGGAAACGACAGCATTATCGGCAGCGACGGCGGCGACATCATCAACGGCGGTGACGGGATCGATACGCTGCGTGGCAATGCTGGCGACGATCTCATCAACGGCGATGCCGACAGGGACATCATCTACGGCGGTGCCGGAAACGACCTGATTGATGGCGGAACTGGAAACGACCGAGTGAGAGGGCAGGGCGGTATCGACCTGATCTTTGGCGGCGCCGGTGATGACGAACTGGAAGGCGGTGCGGCCAGCGACTTCATCGACGGTGGCGATGGCAACGACTCCATTCAGGGCCTTGATGGCGATGACTCGCTTCTGGGTGGAATCGGCGACGACACGCTGGAAGGTGGCGACGGCGGTGACACACTCGACGGCGGAGCCGGGAACGATGTGCTGACCGGCGGTGCCGGCGACGACCGGGCTCGCGGCGGTGACGGCACCGACGCGATCAGCGGCGACGCGGGCGACGACACATTGAACGGTGGCGACGGCGATGACTTCATCACTGGCGGTACGGGCAACGACCTGATCACCGGGGCCGACGGCCACGACACGATTCGCGGTGGCGATGGCAATGACATCATCCTCGGCGAGGACGGAAACGACGCCCTGTATGGCGAAGCCGGCAATGACATCGTGCTCGGCGGTGACGGCGACGACATCGTTCGCGGTAACTCGCACACCAGGAACGACACCATCGCGGGCAATCAGGGCAACGATGACCTGGACCTCGGACCGACGGGCTCAGACGGCGAGGACGAACAGGATGAGAACTTCACACTCCCTGCCAGCCTGCTGGCCGATCTGGATGGCTAACCAGCAACAGACTGATTGAATACTCCACAGCCCGCCGACGTGCCGACATCCGCGTCGGTGGGCTGTTTTCGTGACAGCCTGACGTCGAACAAACTCAGAACGCCGCCGCACTCGCAATTGCACCGACGGCAAATGCAGCCTCAATCACCGGTCTGGATGGCTGCTTCGTTCAATCGCTTTCCGGGAGTGTTACGTGTCTCGTCCCGCCGCGACTCTTGTCACGCTGCTGCTTGCGGTGACGGTTCCGTTCGGCTGTCGGACGACGCGGAAGCTTGAACTCACTCAGTCCGGAGCCCCGGCGTTTGAGCGGTTCGAAGCTGAGTACGAATTCTCCGCTGCAAGCTTTCATCTCGAACGGGCGTTCGCAGCGTCGCCTTACGAGCCTGAGGCGGATGCTGAAGACTCTGTCGTACAAAAGGTCTCAGCGCAGCGCGGTTCGCCACTGAATCGCAGAAGCTCCGACAGCAACACGCCGCGAACGGCACGATTGAAGATCGAATGTCCGGCCTCGGCAGATGCTTCGGACGAAGCCCGGCTGACGCTTGAGCTTCTAACCACGCCTGAGATGCAGACGCCAGCGAAGTCCGGATCAGCAGACGCCGCCGACAAAGAACGCTGTCAGCTCATCGTTCCGCGTCAGCAGATCGAACTGCTGATTCTCGACCTCGCGCGAACCGGCTTCTTCGACGGCAACGAACCACCTGGAGCTCGGTCACCGCTGACCGTCACGATCGACGGAGCCCGCGTGAGCCGTAACTGGCAAGCCGATGACCGACTGCTCGACTTCGCTCATCGAGTCTTCCATCTCGGACGCGTCATTCAGGATTGAGTCGCGTCGGGGATTAACGAAAGCTGCCAACGCGGCGACGACTTCGCTACTGCCTGCGAAGTTTGCCTGACCGGCTCGACGCTTCGAGACCGGACGTTTTTCGTCGCGGATCCAGAACGCAGCTCGAGCAGAGTTTGCGTGACACGGGTGACACGCTCGCGGGGTGCTTCAACCCGGTGATTCTCCTGCACTTTCCGCCCTCGCAGTGGAACTGCATCGTAGAGTTGTGGTGTCAAGGTTGTCGTAACACCCCTCTTTACGGAGATCACTCAATGAAGAAGCTGACTGTGACCGCTCTGGCAATCGCCCTCGCTTCGTCTCTGGCTGTGTCGGCCCAGGCGAGCGATTGTGGATGCCCCCCGCAGCCCTGCTGCAAGACGCTGAGCCTGCCGAAGCTGGAGCTTCCCAAGCTCTGCCTGCCCAAGCTCGAACTCCCCAAGCTCTGCATGCCGAAGCTGGACCTGCCCAAGCTGGACCTGCCGAAACTCGGCTGCAAGTGCTGCCCGAAACCAGACTGCTGCTCGGCTAAGCCATCGTGTGCTGCTCCGGCCAAGCCAAGCTGTGCCTGCCCGGTGAAGCCTGCCTGCCCGCCGTCATGTGCAGCTCCCTGTGCTCCGAAGGCTCCGAGCTGTGCCGCTCCGTGCAAGCCAAGCTGTGCGGCTCCGGCTCTGTCGCCTTCGGCCGCTGGCTGATCGACAGGATGTCGATGAATTCTCGGGCCACGCTGTTGCTTGTTTCGCATCCGCGAACTTGAAGACCTCGGTCCGGCGGGCGCTATGCCGGACATCTCAACCAGACGCATGAAGCGTCAGCATGTCAGTCGCCAGGACTCCGGGATCTGCCGCTGACGGTTGAGTCCGAGATTCGATTTCTGCATGACCAGGCCCGTCATCGTGTTGCGCGATGACGGGCCTTTTTCGTTTGGGAACGTGTCCGAAACAAGTTCCCGAGTTCAGC
>JAPOLP010000125.1 GCA_029977045.1 Planctomycetota bacterium | reverse complement strand
GCCGCGATCGATCCGACGACCGGAATCACGTTCAGCAGTAGAACAAAGACGTTGACGACGATCAGCTTGAGCGACGCGCGCAGAGCATCGGAAATCTGAGCGACGATCGGTGGGTCTATCAACTCGTCAGACCGTGTCCCCAGAAACAGGTCAACCTGCCGGGCAAGCTGGCTGAAGAACCAGGCGCAGAAGACGCTCTGCAACAGCAGGTAGGCGACGAAGGCGACCGTCAGAGCGACGGCGAGAACGACCAGAAACAGACACCACTTGACGACCGTCGCCCACCAGACGATGGGCAGCGAGTTCGCATACGACTGCCAGACGTGACTGCCGGCCTGGTAAGCAATGAACAGCGACGCCAGCGACACGACGACGTTGACCAGAATCGGCCAGAGGGCGTAACGCCACAGCGTTGGACGCGAGCACAGAAAGCTCAGTCCTTCAAACGACGCTGCGACGCCTCGCACATACCCTGCGGCCAACCCTGACTTTTGTGGTTCTGCCATGCCACGACTCCTCGATTCCTCTCCTCAGGCAGAATCCTGGCACTCGCCCGCCCAGCACTCAATTCACGTCCGACAAGAGCTTGATCCCGGGGGAATACCGGTCCGACTGGCAACACCTTCCAATGCTGTACGCAGTTGCAACTGTGCGATACGCTTTTTCAGATTCCGATTGCGTCCATTCAAGGGAGTCAGCCTTGAGCATCCTCGTGACATGCGACAGTTGTCAGTCTGCTTTGCGAACAAATGATCAATACGCAGGCCGCCGGATCCGTTGTCCGAAATGCGAAGCCGTCATCACCGTTCCTGGTGAGGAATCACACACTGTTATTGCTGAATCTGACACCGGGACAGGTCAGATTCGCGAAGGAGGCCCGGGCATACCGAAAACTGACCAGACCGCTGTCGTTCCCCCTGAACGGCGTCGACCGAAGAAGACACAAACTGGACTTCCGACCGACTCTGCCGCACGGTATCGGCAACTGGAAACTGACGTTCTGCGTGCCGTCGAGGGAAGCATTCAGCCCGTCAAGGTGCCACTGACTTACCGCGTCGGAATCCTGCTCGTGCTGGTCGTCATGGTCCTGCTGCCGCTGATCTACCTGAGCCTGATCGGCCTGGCGGGATACGCGGTCTACTGGCACGCCGTAAGCCATACCGGCCTGCTGACAGCCGACATGGGAGCAACGTCAGGCCGCAATGCGGCGCGTGCGAAGATGTTCGCATTCCTGCTGTATGTCGCGCCCATGATCATCGGCGGAATTCTCGTGCTCTTCATGTTCAAGCCGCTGTTATCCCGGCCTGCTCAGCGACGAAAACAGCGAGCACTTTCCCGTGAGAAAGAGCCGCTGCTGTTCGCGTTCGTCGACCGACTGTGCGATGCCGTTCATGCCCCCAGGCCGAAGCGGATTGATGTCGATCTGCAGGTGAACGCGTCGGCAAGTTTCCGTGCCGGCATGTTGAGCATGCTCGGGTCCGACCTGGTGCTGACAATCGGACTGCCGCTGGTGGCAGGTCTCAACATGCGACAGTTCGCCGGCGTGCTGGCTCACGAGTTCGCCACTTCTCACAGGGAGCCGGGATGCGGATGACCTATCTCATCCGGACAATCTCCCACTGGTTTGCCCGCGTGGTACACGAGCGTGACGAATGGGACGAACGACTGACTCAGTGGTCTCAGGAATGGGACCTGCGCGTTGGCTGGATTCTGTGGCTGGCCCGCGGCTTCGTCTGGCTGACGCGGAAGATCCTGTGGTGCCTGATGATGATCGGGCATGCGGTCGCGGGTTTCATGCTGCGGCAGATGGAGTTCGACGCCGATCGGCATGAGGCCCGGTTCTCGGGCAGCGATGCATTCATCGAAACGGCGAACATGCTGCCTCAACTGGCTCTGGCCGACCAGCAGTCCTGGAACCAGTTCGGGAACTTTTACCAGGAAGGCCGACTGGTCGACGATCTTCCTCGGCTGACGGTGATGAACTCCCGACAGCTTCCGAAAGAAGCTCACGAGTACCTCAAAAAGATGACCAGTGAGCGGGAAACGGGCATCTTTGATACTCACCCAGCCGACAAGGACCGTATTGCCAGCGCCGAACACGAAAACGCACCGGGGATCTTTCGATTGGTGCACCCAGCTGCGTTTCTGTTTCGCAGTTTCCCGGCAGTGTGCCGAGTGCCGCCAGTCGACCTGTACCGCGAACTCTTTGGGCGGGAATTCAAAGCGGACACTCTGGCATCGGTCGACGACCTCTTAGCGCATCAGCAGGCCGAAGAAGACGATCACACTGCATTACTGCGGTTCTTTCAGAACCAGTTCACCGTCCATCGTCCGCTGGCGATTTCAGCGGATGCCGTTGCCGCCCCGGAAAATGTCGCCGGAGCCATCGAACTGCTGACGGAAGCTCGCAGCCGGATGGACGCAGCATTCGAACGAATTGCCAAGCCACTGCAGTTGTTCAAGGATGCTCAAGGCGTACTCGACGATGCTCAGCGAGCGCGACCCGTCCTGGCGGCGGGCATCAAAGTCCGGCCAGATTCGTTCGACGTGGACCTGAGCAGTTTTGAGAAGATCGACCGAATCGAGGCCAGGAAGCGCGCCGAACAGGAGTCCGTTCAGAAGACGCTCAACAAATTCGATCACATTGCCAGAAAGCGGCTGACGACGGCTCTGTCGCTTCTGGATGTTGAGAAGATCGCGTCCCGGATTGAGGACTCGGCTGACCTGCAGAAACGACGTCAGAAGCTCTTGAGGGCAAATGGCCTGCTCGCGGAGCAATTGCCCTCAGCGCTCACTCTCTTCAACCAGCACGCCATGATGCAGATGTGCCTGCAACTGCTGGACGCCAATTCGGAAAACGAAACGGCGGCGAAACTTCTCCGCAAAACTGCGACTGAGGTTGTGCAGATTGTTCGCGGACTGCACGCCAGCCTGAATCACCAGTCGTACCCGTTCGATCACGCCAGGGGCGAGATCAGCATCGCAGATTACATCCTTGCAGAACTGCCCGATCATGAAAATCTGGGCGCGTACTTCGAGGCATCCGAAACGATGAGCACGACACTGGCGCGGCTCTATTCCAGAACACTCGGCGGCCTGTGCCTGATTGCCGAGCAGGTCGAAAAGGCGGTCGGTCTGCCACCACTTCCGAATGTCGAGGCCGATGATAGTCCGTCGTCGGAACCCTGAGTCGCAAGTCTGCTCACGGGGTCATCGGTCGGCAGCGAGCACTTGCAGTGCATCGGAGATCTCGCGGTGAATCCGCACTTGGCCAGACTGATCATTCACTGCCGGAAACATCCCTGGCGGCTCTGGGATTTCGTCGGAAGGCGGCTCAATCATCGCGAAATGCAATCGGCCGAACGGGTGTGCGTGGTAACGGTAGATCAAGTTGTCTACGTGGAACCGAACGATGACGCCTTCAACGATTGCTTGAGTACACACCCCGTCGACTGGTAACCCTATGCAACCGTTCGGCCAGTTGTGCAACTCGACGCTGGCGAGCAAGACGTCTTTCAGTGCTACTCCTGCCTGCTGTGCGACATCCTGAAATGCTGCATCCAGTGCTTCGCGATTGACTCGATTCAACTCGGTGGGGACCACCTGGCCGTCAAACGCTACGATCAGTGGCTGTCGGTTGAACCCACCAGAAGTTATGACGTCGCTGCCCTCCTCGCCGATACTCACATCACGAGCAAACCGGGTCGACAGAACGTCGTCTCCTGGTCCGCCGAAAATGCGAACAGGCTCCACGAAACGACTGGCATCAATCCTGTTGTCAGAATCGCCTCCCATGAGAACAGCTCGCACGTACATCCCGATCCATCGATCAATGCCCAGACCATTCGTTGCGACTCCGCTGCGGTCACCGGACAGTGAATAGTCGGCGTCGGCCTGCTCGCGGATGATTGAGACGCCAACACCGCCGTCGATCCGGTCATCTCCCAGTCCGCCGCCGAGTTCGTCGATGCCTCCCTGGCCGAAGACGCGGTCATCTCCGCGATTGCCGAACAGCGTGTCGTGGCCGGCCCCGCCTCGAATGACGTCGTTGCCAGCTCCGCCGTCCAGCGAATCGTCACCGCGTGAACCAATCAACGTGTCGTTTCCGTCGCCTCCGTTAACCACGACAGGGCCGACGCGATAGCCGGATGCATTGATCAATTCGTCGCCGTCTCCGCCGATGATTTCGAGCCGGCCACGTGGCCCGATTCCCCGGGCGCCGTCGCCTCGTCCCGTGTCGTAACCAGTCGCGTCGAAGATGACGTCTCCGTCAATCTGGTCGGTCAGCCGATTCTGGCCTCGGCCGCCGTTGAGGATGTCGGCGCCCGTGCCACCGTTGAGCACGTCGTTTCCGTCATTGCCCATCAACGTGTCATCGCCAGGGCCGCCGTACATCCAGTCGTTGTACTGCTGGCCGTAGAGCTGATCGTTGCCGTCTTCCCCGAAAAGCAAATCGACGCCACGGCGTCCCTGCAGAACGTCGTCGCCATCCTGACCGTGCAGCTCGTCGTAGCGTGCTCCACCGATGAGGCTGTCATTACCCGCTCCGCCGAAAACGGTAGATCGCCGGAACGCTCGCGAAAGATCGAGCCTGTCGTCACCGCTGCCGAGTGTAACTCGGATCTTTGCGACGTCTCGAAGAGCAAACCGCTGTTCGACAGTCTGAGTATTCAAAGCCGTCGACCGATATCGAACGATCAGCTGGCCAGCCTGCTTGTCACGAATTACGGACGCGTCGGCGTCTGGAATGTCAGTCAGGTCGACTTCCAGCACGCGATTCACGAGATCGAACGTTGCCGTCGGCGGAGCAATCGCGTCTGCCTGGAGGGCAGCCAGCTGAAAGCCAGAGGCGTCCAGGGGCACCGTTCGCAGGATCTCTGGTCTTGGAAATACGACTGGCGAGTACGCGAGGTCGGCATATGCAAGTTCGACTGACGGGTCGTGGATGTCGACCGCTCGGATCAGGCTGTCGCCGATGCTGTACAGGACGTCGTCGATAAAGGCGCTGCGCAGAATGGTGTTGCCGTGTTCGACCGAGCCGTTCAGCGAGATCGCCTCTTCAGAGGGACTGGCCAGCGATGTGTCGATCTGAAAGGCGAACAGCGTGTCCTCGATCATCTTCTGCCGTGACTCGCGGTATCCGTCGCCGTCTTTGTCGATTCGTACCGAATACGTCTGACGGGTTGGAATGGCCAGCACGCTGTGGTAACCGAACCAGCCGAATGCGTGATGGTCGGTCTCGGCGACGGATTCAGAGAATCGCGGCAGCGTGTCCTGATCGATGATCAGGGGGTTCAGCGGATCGGTCAGGTCGATCAGAGAGACCTGTGTCGGTCCCGCGTAGCGACCGACGCTGTTTCGACCAATCGTGAGGACGTGGGCTTGATCAACGAACTGCATGTAGGTTGGAAAGCCGACTGATCGCATTTCTCCTGCCAGTACCGGCTGATGCGGATCGCTGAGGTCAAGTACGTGCAAAGGCGAGGAGCTGTCATACGTTGCCGCGATGGCAAGACCGCCACTGAACCGCACGGACTTCAGACGGTTTTCGCTTGCGATATCCAGTGACGAGCCAATTGGCGAAAGACTGTCGGACTCAGCTTCGAGCACGTACACATCGGTGACATATCGCGTGCCGGTGACGGTTGTTCGTCGGACCAAAGTGGCGATTCGCAGCCGCCCTTCGTATTCGTCCACGGCAAACTCGTCGGTCGGAGTGCCAGGAACGGCACCGACAGCCGTGAGTTCGATGCCGCCGTCTTCGTGATTCCAGGCGAAGCGCCGAATCTGTGTCGCCGTTCCGTCTTCCGAGCGGATGATGTTCGATTCAGATTCGGTCGCCGGTCCGAGAACGTACAGGTGCTCGGCGGTTGCATAGACGGTACTTGCAGCCGACGCCAGCAGGGTCTCCGCCGCAATGGGTGATGCCAGATCGCTGTCTGTCCTCAGACTCACAACCGACAGAAGTGCCGATGCGGCATCATCACTCAAATGGATGAGGTCGTTGAAGTCCACAAGGGAGCCGGTCGTTACCGTGCCGTCAGCTGCAACAGTGCGGTATTCGGGAAGCATCTCCGCGATCCGCGAATCGATAGTCCTTGAAATGCGTTCCCGGTATTCCGTCTCTGTTTCATAACGAGACTCGTATCCGAGCGCAATCAAACCCTCATCAACCTGATTCTGCAGCGCGGAATCAGATTCTCCCAGCAGAACTGACTCAGGCCCAGGCAACCGAATGTCGCCCCGCTGGGTCAGCAGTTGCAGGGTCCCGTTGACTGACCGGGAGTCTCGGTACTTCGCATCGATTGTTGTCTGTCGAACGAGCTGTGCGTCGCCGGGCGTGCTGACGTCCAGGATCGTGACGATCGTGTTGTAGCCGGTGATTCGCGGTCTGGGAAAATCCGGCCAGTAACCGAGACTACTGACGCTAGTAGAAACGTCTACCGTGTCTACTGACGAAGCCGAAACAGTTTCAGCCGTTGATTGCGTCGCGTCGGCGATCGATGTGTAGGCGGCGATGTTCAGCGTCGGTGTGAAGGCCAGGGGAACTCTGTTCGTCCCCGTCGTCTCATATTCGACGGTTTCTGAAACAACCGTCAGCCGACCCTCGTGGAGGTACATCCCCTGTGGGGTTCCATCGATCCGCAGCCGAGCGACTTCGGCAAGTTCGTCGGTCGGCCAGGCTTGAGTGATGATCAGGTCGCTGCCACTGAGGACATACAGGAACTCTCCGTCGTTTTCGACCAGGTCAGCTTCATCAACACCCGCGACCTGGACGTTGGTGTCCGAAAACGCCCGGTCGGTCGACGCTGCCGGGACAGTGTCGGAACCGGCTGTTGCGGAGAGCAATTCGAAGTAATAGTACGACTCGCCGAAACGGTTGGTGTATCGCCGGACGGCGCTCTCCAGCAGCCAGTCCTTGAACTCGTCGACCGACGCGAAGCGATCCAGAAGTTCGTCAACGGTTCGGCCAACCTGGACGGTGACGGTGGCGACCTGGCTGTCATCGACGCGGTATGTGAACGAGTCTTCTCCAGCAAAGCCGGCTGGCGGTGAGTAAAGGACTGTGGTGCCGTCGTCGCCAATCGTGATGGTCCCTCCGGACACAGGCGGCGCAACATGCGTAACGATGCCCGCTCCCCCGTAGTCACTGCCGAGCGGATCGTTAGCGAGCACGTGAATCGGGAATTCAATGGACTCGACCGGCACAATAACCTTGTCGTCACGTACGGCCCTGTAGACGTCAACCTGAACGGTTCCTGACCAGCGACCGTCGACCTCGTATGTGAACGAGTCAGTTCCGGAAAAGTCGGCAGGCGGCTCATAGATCAGTTGTCTGCCGTCAGAGGTAACGGTCACTGTGCCGCCATGTTCCGTTGGACCGGCACTCGTGATTTCACGAGGGCCATCGTAGGGAAAAACCGACGAGACGTAGTCCCGGAGCAGCCAGTCGTAGATCTCCTCCGTCGCGTTTCCGAATTTGTCGTTGACCAGCGGACTGATGATCGTTCCGGAACTGTTCTGCATCGCCCGCCCCCGGTCGTCACCCACTCGGACGGACGGATAGAGCGAGAGCATCGTCTGCACATTGTGTGTCCCGTTCACATCGTATTGAATCCGCACATGATGCGTCGCCATATCGTGAGGCCGCAGCAGAATCTGCCGACCGTCCGCAGCGATTCTCACGTCGACGGGCGCGTATTCGTCGACCGTCACGGACGTGATGACCGCTCCGGGGATGTGTCCGTCGTTGGCCAGTACGGGGAGAACAATCTCATCCAGATCCGGACTGATCACCGCCTTGATCGACTCACTTTCCACCAGCGGCTTGACCAGGATGGTGATATTCCCCTGCACAGTTCCATCAATCGTGAACGGGACGAGATCCATGCCCGAGAACCCGGGCTCCGGCGTGTAGAGGATGTCCGATCCGTCCGCAGCGAGAACGACGCTGCCGTGCTCCGGCTGTCCAACGTTCGTAATGGTTGTCTCGCCTTCGTACGAGAGGAAGAACTCGCTCGACAGGACGGACAACGGCGTCGACAAGTCGCCTTCGCGAATTGTGATTGATGCGTCTGGAACTCGCGGGAAGGCTCGGACTGTGAATGAAATCGACTGCTGGTGAACTCCGTTGAGTATGTAACTGGCCGTTTCGTATCCGCTGAAGTCCGAGGCAGGTACGTACAGCAGCGTTTGGAGGTCGTCGGCGATGCGCAGCGATCCTCCACGATTCGGCTGCGTCACGCCGGTGACTGTGACCGCATCGCTGCCCAGCATCGCCAGCAGCCGGTCGTTGGCCACAACGTCAAACGGCGTTTCGCCGGAACCTTCCTGGACAGTCAGGGAATCGCGTTCCGTCAGCGACGTTACTCGAATTGAAACCGCAGCCTCGAATTGGCCATCAACGATGTAATAGAAGTGGTCGCTTCCTGAGTATCCGGGCTCGGATGTGTAAACGACCGACATCCCATCTGCTGTCAGCTCAGTCGTTCCATGATTGGGGGTCGTCAGCAGAGTGATGCGACGGTCGCCGGAATAGTCGTCAGGAAAGGGATCGTTGCCGACGATGTTCAGCGTTCGTGGAATTCCCGAAAGAACTTGTCCCTCGTCGCTGTAGGTGTCGTTCTCAAGGACTCGCAACACGCTGACGCTGACTGTTCCGGAGACCTGATCACCAACGACATACTCGAACTGGTCCGTCCCTGAGAAATCCGGATCGGGCGTGTACCAGACGGAAACACCGTCGTCGGCAATTTCGACAGTGCCGCCTTGCGTCGCGAAACTGAGAGCCGTGATTCGCCTTTCGCCGTTGAAACGGGAGCCGAGATCATCGTTTTCCATCACCGCCAGCCGGGTCGGACCGGATTGCTCGTAGACTGCAAACCCGTCGTCTTCCACAGGAGAGCGGAGCCCCACTGAGACCTGGGCCGTCACACCCCCACGGACGGAATACTGAAACGTTTCAAAGTCACTCGCGCCGGGAAACGGACGATAGATCAGTGACTTGCCGTCGGGGGCGATCTGCACAAAGCCCTGACGATTGCCCTGCGTTACCGTCTCGATCACAAGCTCGTCGGAATCGCTGGGCGTATCGTTCGCGAGTACGTCGAGCTGTTTTGTGCTGCCGTTGGAACGAAACGAGTAACCGTCCGCGACAAGCTGCGGAAGTGTGGCGTCGAGCATCCGGCGTTGTTCGAGAACCTGGCTCGGCGACGCAGTGTGGCCACGGGACCTCCGCCGCGACTTCGCGCCGCGGCGGTGGACTGGCAGACGCTTCAGCTTCCGGAAGACTGTGGAGATCAGCACAACGGGCCTCGCTGGCTGGCAGCGTGTCCGCCGCCGAGCGGGGACACATCGTTCGATCTGAACAGGTTAATGCCGCTCCAGAGGTTTCCCGTAGAGGAATCTCCTGACGGTCGGACATTGACCGGTCAGGGAGCGTGGTTGCCTGAATCTCGTGCAGCGATTGAGATGCCGAGCCTTCTCTGCGATTCGATTCCAATCGTTTGTGTGCCGGTTATGCAGGCAATTCCGCTGGTGAAGCAGCCTGCGACTGATTAGCAGAGCTCCGGCACGCAGGTTGCTTTCCGGGTGTTTCACAAACGATTCGCGTTCTGCCACCGGAAAGAGGAGTGGCAAGCGCGATGTCCGGTCGCATGGTCCTGCGTTCGTGGATCGTGCCCGCAGCCACTGAGAAAGGGAGACTGTTGCTGTGAGGCTTCGACTTTATCCATGTTCAGCAGGAGCTTCCGATGCCCCGATCCTTGTCGATCGATTTCCTGCGGTTCTGTCCGCCCCTCATGATTGGCCTGATCTGGGGCCTTACTACTGCGGCCTGAGCAGCTGGTGCCGCCTCGAAGTTCGCACGGGAGCGGTCTATCAGATTGATCAGACGCCGGAAGCCGTGACGTTCCGCAACGGCACACGGCTGCCAATCGAGCAGCAGGAACTCACACCCCTGCTGCCCGGCGATCGGCTCCGGATCGACGAGTCTGAGTTCGTCGTCTCGTACGAACAGGTGACGCGTCCCTCAACGGACCTGCATCAGCGTCGAAAGCTGCGGCGGATTGATCGTCCACAACAAATAGATGCGGTTGCGGTCGGTCGGTAAGCAGCCGCGGAATCAGTCAGTGATCGAACGGCCCTGCCAGCTCGGGAATTCGACGATCACTTTCTGCGCGCCTTCGTGGCGGTCGCGGAAGACCTCGAACGCCTGCTGAATCTGCGACAGCGGGAAGCGGTGCGTGATCAGCGGCTTGACGTTGACGCGGCCCTCGCCGATCCAGCGCATCGCCAGCGGGAAGTCGCGTTCAAAGTTCGGGTTCATTGACGAGTGGACCGTCAGGTTCTTGAACAGCGTGTCCCGCCATTTGACGTCGACTCGTTCCGGCGGCACGCCGAAGTACAGGATGCGGCCCCAAGGGCGACAGAGATCGATCGCCAGGTCGAATTGCT
>JAPOLP010001204.1 GCA_029977045.1 Planctomycetota bacterium | reverse complement strand
CGACGAGTCCCCGGCCACAAACACAATCGCTGCTACCGAGCCTGTCAACGAGCCAGCACCGACATCTGCAACAACAGCCGGGCCGGAGACCCAGGGATCGCCTGCCGACTCAGCCGCCTCGGAAGCAGCCGCTGCCGAACAACTCGAACGCGAACTTGCCCGACTGAAAGTCCCGCCAGCGTGGCTGGCCGACGTCACTTCGCAGTGGGACATGAACAAGCCGTGGAAAGACGCACGTCTCGAGATTCGCCGGCTGCTCGGCAAAGGCAACGACGCCTCGCGCCGCGAAGGCGTCAAGCTGATGTGGGACTACAAAACCAAAGGAGACATGGGCAACGGGCACGAATACGGCATGTATCTGTTCCTGGGCAACGAGCCGATATGGGCCATTGTCGCCTTCCGCGAGCGTCTCGCCGAGACCGAGCACCAGTACCCACCATACTTCGATCTCAAAGGTCTCGCATCGCTCTACACCGACCGCGGCATGTTCTCGGCGGCGGAAAAACTCCTGCTCAAAGGACTCGACTGGGCACCGCCGGAACCTGCCTGGGTCGAGATGCGGCAGGCCGAGATGCACGATTCGCTCGGCGATCTCTACGCCGCCTGGAACTGTCTCGACGACGCCCGCAATCACTATCAGGAATCGGTACGGCTCTACCCACTCGGCAAGCCACCGTACGGAGGCCACCTGCTGCCGCGTCACGCAAAAAAAGTGCAGGCAAAACTCGATCTGCTGAGCGCCCAGTCGCTTGCCGGAGCAACGCTGAAGGATGGCACCTGGCAGCACACTGCCCTTGGCTATTCTGGCGACGTGAAACTCACTGTAAGCATCACTGGGGGACGCATCACGGACATCAGTATCGAACACGAAGAGAAGATCGATCAGGGAGCTGTGACGATCATTCCGCAGCGCATCATTGAGTCTCAAAGCCTGGTCGTTGATGGAGTCAGCGGGGCAACCGTCACGAAAGACGCGATCGTGACCGGAACACTGGAAGCCTTGCGTAAGGCTGGGCTGAAATGAGGCGTGGCACTGCGAACCTCTTCTTCGGATTCCTGAAGAAGAGCCAGCGAACCGGCTGGCGGGGTGTCGCGTGGCGCTGGCTGGACCGAATCGGACCAGTCACCCGCAGCTCGCCGTTTCGCCGAGTGACTCAGGTCCTCTGCCTGTTGTTGTTTCTCGATGCCTTCTTTCGAGTCTGTTGGCCGTACTCATCCGAGTTCTCATCGACGACGCTCAGCAGCAAGGAATACCTGACCGTTGAGTCGTTCCTGCTGATCGACCCACTCGTCGGCCTGTCGACGGCAATCGCCGGTCG
>JAPOLP010000096.1 GCA_029977045.1 Planctomycetota bacterium | reverse complement strand
GGCCGAGCCGCTGATGTCCCGGCTGAGGTCGTCACCTGAATACCGTAAGACGCTGGTCGAGCTATTTCCAAAGTTTGCTTATGACGATCCGGAAACGTCGAGACTGCGGTATGTCGCGTTTCAGCAGATCGAAGGATTCCTTGATGACGCCTCGCTTAAGGCGGAAATCGATGGCCTGCTGGAAGACATCTACCGGAAGCGCGATACCGTGCGGATCGCAAGTACGACACCGGGGGGCTCGTACTTGCCGCGAGCAATTCTCCATCTGACTCGCCGCTCGCCGCGTCCGGAACTGGCGGCGTACTTCCTCGACAATCTGGAGCGGACGTACTCGAACGCGCCGACCGAAGGCAGCGCCGCCTGGTTGCCTTCGTACTCGTCCGACTGGTATGGCTTGTGGCTGCTCGGGGACAAGGCGGAAGCTGAGTCGGAGCGGATTGCAAAGCTGCTGACGGCGAAGTTGCCGGGGACTTATCACCCGTCTCCAGTCCAGGCGACGACAGTACCAACAACGGTTGCGGGCTGGGGAGATACCAACTCACCGCGACAGTGGGTGAATCGCAAGGTGCTGGCGCTCGATCTGCTGGCCACGATCGGTCCCGGAGCCAAGTCAGCCGTGCCGGCAGTCATCGACGAGATCGAAGCACTGACCGGCCAGCGGCCCGTCGACGATGGCGAGTACGGTTACGAGGCCAACGATCCGCAGACGTTCTTCACGCAGTTCGAGGCACCATTCAGTCACCTCGTGACGGGATCCAATTCCGCATTCGGCGGCTTCGGAGGCGGCGGAGTTCCGGGAACCGGCGGCGGTTTCTTCAGCGTCAGCGATGTCGGACCCCAGGTCCGCAATCGCGAACCGATTGTCATGCCCGAACCCTGGCTGCGGCTGAACGCGGCTCTGCGGGCGTTGAAGGCGCTCACCGGGAAGACGCCGCGATTTGCGACGCTCGAACTGAATCCCAAGCAGCCGGCCGCTGCTGCCCCGGGAAGCAACCAGGCAGCCGCGATGTCGGGAGGCGGATACCCAGGTGGTGGCTACTCTGAATTGTCGCCCCGTGCCGGAGGTCTGCCGACCTACGGTGGTGACGGCATGGAAGAAATGGACTCTTTCGGATCCGAGATGTACGGCGGCGAACCCGTTGATGAAGCGTGGCGGCCACGACGGGTTTCGTACCGAGGAAAACGGTTCGAGGAGTGGGCGGAGGAGACGCTGGCATTTCAACCCTCGACGAAGCTGAATGAAGTCCGGTGGGCCATCGAACTGCTCGCTGCGAATGAAAAACCAGAGGCCGTGGCAGCAGCGGCAGCTCGGGTCTTTGAAGCGGCGATGAGCCAGCGTGGGGAGATCACGGATATTGATCGCCGGGTCATTCACAATTCGTTTCGCGACTGCTGGCTGACCAACGACGGACCGGCGCGTGGCAAGCTGCTGCAGGCGACCTTTGGCGGAACGCCCGAGCGGACCGCGCTGGTTCTGACCGAGATCGTCGCGCCGTCGATTGATCTGACGAAGCCATCGCCTGCTACCGACCTTACAAGTGAACCGCCAGTGTCCCTCAATATCGAATGGGCGATGCCGAACGAGATCACTCGCGAGCTGATCTTTGCCGGACCGTTCATGTCGCGCTACCAGAGCCTGGTCGACAACTGGGACGAGCACGGCCCGGAATTGCGGGCGGCGATCCTGCACGTTGAGGCTCAGCTTCCGGCACTCAAACAGGTCAACCGGACGGACCTGCTCGAGAAGTTGATCGATGGCGGTTCTCCGCACGAGAAGCTGGCCGCCGCGCTGATCGTCGCGCGGATTGATCTCTCGAAGCAGCGTGACGCGCCGCCGCGTGCCAGGAACAGTGACAAGACGTTCGCCGAGACACCGGCACTCAAGCCGTCGTTGAAGCAGGCGGCGATTGAGGCTCTCGTCGAGGCCATTCGTGAGCGGCACGCCGACGCCGATTGGGTCAATGCCGTGCCTGCCCTGCAAACACTGCAGCATGGAAAACTCGACGACAAACTGGCACTCGAGTTTGTCGACATCATCGAGGCTGACAGTTTGTCTCCGGAGTCAGTCCAGCCGTTCTCTCTCACGATCGGATCACCACCTTCAGGTGGTATGGATGATGAAGCGGGCGGCTTTGGAAATCTGTCTGGTGCAGCGATGGGCGGTACGGGCCTGGCTGAAATGGGTGGTGACGCTGGTGCCGCCGGACTCGGTAGTGGCGGCTACTCCGGAGGATCTGGTTATGGGATGGTTGGCGGGCTGGTGAAACCAGGGCAGGCTGTTCGCCGAGTGTTGAGTCGCCGCATCCTGCTCCTCGAATTGCTGACGCTCGCGAATAAGGACAATTCGGAGCTGAAGACGAGACTCGCCGAGGTGATCCGCAGAATCAGCAGCCAGCAGAAGCCGTATCAGGGGCTGCCGCTTTCCAGCAATGTCTTCACGTCTGAACTTGCCGACTTCTGGCAGAACATCGCTACGTTCCGAGGAACGGGTCCGGCAACTGCTGATGTCGAGTCGAACACGTTCGCGGGAGTGATGATGCGCGTGCCGATCATCATGGGAATCCCGGCCAAAGATCTGAAGCCGGATGGCAGGCAGCCAAAGCCCGACGCGGCAGCGAGTGCTGCCTCACTTTCCGCTGGAGTCGGCGCTGCCGGAAAGCCAGGTGCCAGTCAGCCGCAGGCGACCTATCAGGGACGCACTTATGACGAATGGTTTGCTGAAGTTCGTCGCGAGCGGAGTCCCAGCGAGCTGATCAGCGGCTTGGAAGCTCTCGTCACACTCGGCGCCGGGAAGCACGATGAGGACGTCGCTCGAGAGATTCTGACGATCGTCACGCGAGTGAACGTCGCGGCGTCCGATGGTGGCAGCAATGGCGCGTTGTTGTCGGCGACGGAGCGGCACCTCAATCGACTCCAGCCAGAGGCCGCCGTCCCGGTGATCACGGAAGCCGTTCGCTCGGCTAACCCGGCGATCGTCTGGTACGTAATTCAGCGTCTGATTCCTGACATCGACAAATACAAATGGAACACGATCGAGACCAAAACGACAGGGCCGGTGTCGCTCGCTCTCTACCGGAATCCCGGCTTTCGTGCCGCCTTGTTGTCGACGTGGCCGAAGGTCACGCCCGAGATGCGACCCCAGTTTATTATTGCGGCGAGTCTGTTTGCGGATGGGCTGCCACCGGAAGGTGAATTGCCAGAAGCCGGGCTGCTCAAATGGCTGGCCGACGTGGCCGGTGGTGAGGATGCCGAAACTCTGCTGTCCTCAGCTGACTCGCAGAAGATGTATGCCTGCCGGGCACTCGCGCAGATTTACCCGGAATGTCCTGAACTGCCTCAGTGGACGCTGGATGGGCTGCTGCCGTTCCGGCAGCGCAAGGGCAGCCAATGGTGGCAATACACAGCGAATGGCTGGACAGCACTCAAGATGATTGGCCAACGTGCAGACGGACAATCTGGCCGGTTGGCTCAATGGATAACCGATACGGACGAAAGTTTCGACGCCGTAATTGAGTTCGGCTGGATCGACAGAACCGAAACGGGACAACGTGACAGTCACAGTCTTGCCGCACCTCGCAGGCTGGTCATGCTTGAAGCTTTAAGGGCGATAAGCCTGCCTGCAAATCTGGGAGACGAAGCCCGAAGTGAATTACGGAAACTCCGCAGTGTGAACCCGCAATTTGCAACTGAGGCCCTTGACGATGCACGTTCCGTTCAGCGGGCGGACGAAGAGTTTGCTCGAGAGGTCGAGGAGTCGGTGCTTGATGCGCTGATTGAAACGCGCGACGGCGCCAACAGTTATCGGCTGACGACAATCGATTCAGACAACCGCGGAATGTCCAGTCTCGATGGCGCGAAGCTCGTTGTTGCTCACCGTCGCTGTCAGAAGCTGATCGCAGAACTCCTCGGCGAAGCGGAACCGTCACCGGCTCCGGAGAAGCAACCGGAATCCAGCGGGACCGAGTGACTTCGAAGCGTTCGGAAGTGCAAGCCGAGCGGGTGTTTGAGAGCAACACCGTTGGCCGGACGGCTTGCGCCGTTTCGCTACCTATGTGCGGTCGGGCTACGGCGGGTCGTAGCCGCCGGGGTGCCAGGGGTGGCAGCGGCAGATGCGGAGGGTGCCTTTCCAGGCTCCTCGGATTGCGCCGTACTTGCGAACTGCTCCGATCATGTAGTGGCTGCACGTCGGCTGAAAGCGGCACTGCTGGCCGATGATCGGGCTCAGCGTGAGCTGATACAGACGCACCAGCGCGATCAGCACCAGCGACGGCAGCTGCACAATCAGCGACAGCAGTTTCACGGGACGGCCTTGATTCAGGAACGGCGTCTAGTTGCCAAGCAGCTTCAACATCTGCTCGGCATAGCGTTTGCCGAGTGTAATTTGGCTCTTCCGGTCAAAATGAACTTTGTCGAAGACCTTCAGGCCGGACGCTGAGGCGACGCCAGTCGCGGGCACTTTCCCTGGTAGCTGGCCGAGCAGGTCGTTGACGGGGGCCTCGCCGTAGATCTCGCCGGCGACGAAGGGCAGGTTCGGTGACTTTAGGTCGGCTCGCAGGGACTCGATTAGGTTTTGCAGCTTGCCGAGGTACTTCGGGTCGTCGCGATTCGCTTCGCCCTGGTGCCAGATGACGCCGTCGATCTTCAGGCTCTTGACGGCCTGCAGTCGCTTGATCGTGTTGTCGTAAAGTGGCTGCCCCTTCTGCCACTGCTCAACCGACGTGCCGCCGCGGGCATTCGAGATCAGGCCGATCGTTACGTCGGGAAACGCCTTCGAGACGGCCTTCGCGAAACCGAAGCCGGGGCTGATGCGCTGCATGCTGAGAACCTTACGGTCGGTTGCGAAGCGGTTCAGCGGGTTGGTCGCGGGAATCCACTTACCCTGGTCGTCGAGCAACTGGACGCGCGCGATCGGCTGGTCATCGCCGTCTTCCAGAGCCGCTCGCCCGGCCATGTTCGACTGGCCGATCAGCAGAAAGACTTTGTCAGGTGACAAGCTGTCCTGGGCAAATCCTGGCAGGGCCAGCAGGCCGATCGCGGCAGTCAACAGCAAAGTCAGCAGTCGATGCATCGGAGATCTCCATTGAGTGTGGTGGGCTTTGACGGCAAAGAATCACCAGCGACCGATCGGACCGCCAGTCCCTCGTTTTTCGCGAGAGTCGACGGCGTCAGGCGAGTTGCTGGCCTGTCACGATTGCGTCAGACTTCCCGCTGTCTGACGAGAAGAACGTCATCGCAGCATTGAGTCCCCGGCAATGATATGCCGGTTCTGGAGAGTCAGGATATGAAACTGGAAGGCCGGACGGCCATCGTGACCGGGGCGTCAAAAGGCATTGGCCGGGCGGTTGCCATTGAGCTGGCGAAGCAGGGAGCCAACGTCGGCATCAACTACTACTCGGGTGCCGACGGTGCTGCCGAGGTTGCTCGCGAGATCGAAGCACTCGGTCGCAAGGCGATCCTGCTGCAGGGTGATGTATCCGATCAGTCATTTGTCGAAGGCATGGTGCAGCGCGTTGTCGACGAATGCGGCTCGCTGGAGCATTACGTTTCTAACGCGGTCTACAGCGATCGCGAGCGGATGATCGACGCGAACATGGACGGCTTTCGCCGCACGGTCGACGTCTCAATGTGGGGTGCGTTCTACGGTGTTCGCGCCGCCGCTCAGCAGATGGTCAAGCAGGGCAAGGGTGGCGCGATCACCGTCGTCAGCTCGCCGCACGCGGTTCTCGCGATCCCGACGGCCATGGCCTACAACATGTCAAAAGCAGCCATCGACCATATGGCTCGCACGGCGGCCATCGAACTGGCCGAGCATCGGGTTCGCGTCAACATCGTTCACCCCGGCTGGATCGACACTCCGGGCGAACGGAAGTTCTTCTCTGAAGAGCAGATTGAAGTCGGCGGCCAGAAGCTTCCCTGGGGCCGCATGGGTACGCCGGAAGAAATCGGCAAGGCGATTGTCTGGACGCTGTCGGACGATGCCGACTACATGACGGGCAGCACGCTGACAATCGACGGCGGCGTCAGTCTGCCGTGGTGGTCGAACCGTGATTCCGGCGAGATGTAACTGCTGCTGTTGCTCACGGTCGACACGCACGTCATTCCAGCATGGCAGGTTCTGCGCGGCTTGGCCTTCTGGTCGTGATCGCGATCAGGGATCGCGCTTGCGGCTGGGTGAATCCTGCCTCCAGGATGCGACTGAATACTGATTTTCGTCAGTGTCAGGAACCTGCAACCGTCGGGAGGTAGAGCGTGCAACTGCGGAAGCGAGTGGTGACCAGCGTTCTGGGGTTGCTTGCGGGAACGGCCACGCTCGGATTGCCTTCGACGTCCACTGCGCAGGAGTCAGTCTGGCGAGCGAGCCGACCGTTGAGGGTTTCGGTGGAGCCACCGGTTGCTGAATCGCCGCGGCCTACTGGCCATGCAGAAGCCGCAATTGGAGAAGCTCCGTGGCAGGATCGGGCAGACCGTCTGCGTCAGCTACGGGCGGGCCTGAAGCTTGTCCGCGTGGACATCGATTATCTCGAAGGTCGGCTGCAGTCTTACCGTGTGTTCCGCTTCAGTGATGCCATGATCAGGCCGATCGCTCAGACACAGGCAGCGCTCTCTGCAGCCCGGATCGCAGTCTCAGAAATTGAGGCCGAGATCCGACGCGTCAGTCGGGCTCAGTAATCAGAGTCGTTGCTTCCTTGCCATGAAGTTAAGGCTCGTTCCGAAACAAACCGGAGCTGCTGTTCGGGAATCACGACAGTACATGAAGAAACCCGGCCTCGACAGAAGTGTCGAGGCCGGGTTCTTTTATCTCTGGCGCTGACGCAGGGTCAGCGTGGAATGACCGCCGTTCGGCTACTGTCGTGGAACAACCGGGAAGAAGCCGGCACCGCCTCGTTTCCCGAATGGTTCAATCCGCCGTGGGTCAATTCCTCCCAGACTGGATCCACCGATCAGTCCGGCAAACCGACCAAAGTTGCCTGCATCCTGAGCCCGGAATTCGTCGGGAGTGAAGCTGCCAAACATGCTTCCGAGTCCGAAGACGGCGACATTCAGCTGCGTCAGGTCCGTCGAATGCTCCGCGAATGACATGATGATCATCTGCCATTTTCGCAAATCGGTGTCGCGGTTGACGGAGTTGCCAGACTCTGGAACGTCCGCCTGCTCAATGTCCCCGATCAAAGCAGTAAAGGTTGGGTCTTGAATGATGATCCCGTTGCCGGCCGTGCCATCACCGTCGAGGTCGAACAGGGGCCCACGTTGTGGCCGACGTGCTCGCACTGCGGCAATGTCGAGACTGTCGACGGCGACGGATGTATCAAAGAAGTCAGCATCGTGCTGAATAAGCTCTTCCAGAAAGGCACGTCCAATGTATTGCGTAAACGGATTGTCGGGCTCTCCAAAGATCGTCTGCCGATTGTGAAAGAAGGCCCGGTCTTCATCGGTCGCCCCAGCGACCACCTGGTTGTTTCTCAGATTCAGTGGAAGTTCGTTGTCCTCAGTCCACAGCAACGGGAGTGTCTGCCGGCCCAGATAGTCGGTCCCCTGTCCATTGGCCTGATCGGCGAGACGGTCAATATGGAAGTGAGAGTCCGAGTTGGAGAAGCCAGCCTGGCGAACCAGACGGTCAGCACCTCGCATCGAGTTAAACGTGAGGCCCGGGACGTTGTTGAATGCATTCTGAACAACGCCGTCGAGTTGCTGGAATGGAGCCAGGCCTGGAGCCCAGATTGTGTTGATGTCGGTGAATTCGCGGTTGTACGTAATCGCCTGGCCGGTTGTGGATCGTGCGATTGCAGGCACGCCTGGAAGCTGTCCGGCCAGCACGTCACGGATGGACTGATACGTGAGCAGAACTCGGTCATACCTGGCCGGGTCAGACTGCTCCTCAAAACGGATGACTTTGTAGACGGTGACGCCGTTCAGGTTGGCATTTCCTGTTGTCGCCGGGATGCCAACGAGTGGTTCCACCTCAAGCATCTGGTTGGTTCCGTCGGTGTCAGACACGATTGCCGTGACCCGAGCGACGAAGCCGTTCGGATCGCCATTCGGAGCGTCTCCGACAAAGACGAAGTCGCCGATGTTGACTTGCCCCAGAAGGTTCGGCAGCGTCGCATCGTCGAAATCGAGGACCGTGTCGCCGGTCATTGCATTGATGGTGACATCGGCCAGACCAGACAGCGGCACCGATCCCGTAACAGCTACGTCACGGGGCTTCCCAGGATTGCCAAACACACTGTTAAACTGAGTGCTCGAGCCAGCCAGGATCTCTTCACGGTTGGCCTGCAGGAACTGAATCGCCAGTTCCACCTGCTGCAGGGCTGCCATGTGATTGGCAATGATGCTTCTCGCAGCTTCCGTCAGTCGCGGATCGTTGATGTTCCGGACGGTGACGTTCTCGATAAGACTCAGCCTCTGAGGGTCGAGCGCCGTATCGAAAATGAACTGCACCTCCGGCAGGTCAAGTCCGGGAATGAGAGTCGGAATGTCCTGGACCGCGTTTCCGTTCAGGTCAACGTGCCCGAAATCCGGAGCCGGGTTCTGAACATCCGGAAGCACTTGAGCGTGCGCTGGCAATTGGCAGCTCAAAGAAACAGCGAACGCTGTCAGGACACAGAATAGTTGCCGCATGGGGTCACCTGATCTGAGTAGGTCGCCCGGTGAATGGACCACGGGCTTGTGTGAGAGCGAATCCGTGCCCTGAAGTCTACACGTCGAAACGGAAATCTACCGATGCCTCGCTCCTGTGGTCAAAGAGAAATCTCACTTCTGGAGGCGGGTGCCTGACTTACGTGACAGCCGCTCCTGCCAATCCCGCAGGTTGTCAGCCAGCGTTCGTTCGAGACCGTGCTTTCCGGCAACACGCTGCCCATTGACAACCTATTGATCGGTCGGCAGGCCGCAGGCTCTCAACAGAGTCTCCTGAACTGTCAGATCGTGGTCGTAGCTGTATTCGTTATCTTTCTCGCCCCGAACGATCTTCGCCAGATCGGCAGCGTCGCCGACGTATCGCTGATAATTGCCGAACTCGACCGTCTGGTAGCCGCGTTTGTACTTGCCGCGGTCGGTCGAAAACGCCACGCGGACATTCGGTCGGTCCAGCGGTTCGATGTGGAGCGTGCCCTCCGTTCCGCAGACAACGAAGTGCCGCCGGGCAAAGCCTTCGACCTCCAGCGCAGACGACTTCACCGTCGCGATGGCTTTCGGGTATTCGAGCGTCGCCAGCATGTTGTCCAGCAGGCCGTCGTTTTCTTTCCCAGCGTGCTGCGAGAATCCGTGAACGGCGGTCGGTTTGCCGAGTACTCCGATAGCCAGGTCCATGATGTGGCAGCCGAGTTCAAACATGATCCCGCCAGGGTACTCAGCCAGTCCTTGACGCGACGCTGCCGGGACGACCTTACTCATTACTGTGTGAACCTCGAACGGCTCGCCCAGCCAGCCCTTCTTCAGAAAGTCCCGCATCAACAGGACGGCGGGACTGAAGCGGTACATGTAGCCCATCTGGACCGCCAGGTGCTTCTTCGACGCCTCGTCGAGAATCCGCTTGAACTGCGGCAGCGATTCGCCCGCTGGCTTGTCGAGATGAATGTGCTTACCCGCCGCAATGCAGACCTCGGTATTGTCGAGCAGGTCGCGAACCGGCGTCTCGACACCAACGACCTGCAGCCCCGGCACGTTGAGCAGTTCCTCGCGCGTCATCCGTTTCAGGTCGCGGTAGTCGTCACTGTCCTTGACCCGCTGCCACTGAGCCTCGTCCGGCTCGACAACACCCACGACCTCGTAGTCCTCCGACTGCCGATAAACACCAATCTTGTTCGCGTGAGCGTGACTCGTCCCGAGCTGTCCGTATCTGATGCGACTCATGTGGAGTTCCGATCTATTAAACCTGTCTTCGCCTGCCGGTCGGCCAATTCGCGAGATCCCCTGTCATTCACCGGTCGAACAGTTTGTCGCCAAGTCGGCGAGCCCATTCAACCAGTTTCGAGCTAACAAGCGCCGAGTGACCGGGGACTGCGTCTTTCACGACAGAGGTAATCATCGCCGCAGCCTGGTCAGGTTCCATTCCGCTGGCAATCAGGTAGAGCCAGACGATCGTCGGCGAGCGATTCTGGCAGGCCGTGCAATGCACCAGAACCCTGCCCTCGTTCTCGTACAGCATTCGATGGATCGCTGTCAGTGCATCCTCGATGACCTCAACGGAAAGCTGCCGCAGGTCCTCGATCGGCAGGTCGATCATCTCGCGAACGCCAGCATCGGCAGCCGAAACAACACTCGGCGCATCGCTGACATTCAGGACGTGTGTCACGCCGAGACCCGGCAGCAGTTTCGCTCGCGCCGGCGTCAGAAAGTTTCCCAGCAGGAGCCTGTCGGTGACCGGGAAGATGCCTGTATCGATCGCTGTCTGTGTGGGCTCAGATGCCACCGTCCGGGTCTCCTCAGCGGTCACCTGGCAGCCGCACTCGCAATCATCAGAAACATTGCGGCTGTTTTCAGGTCCTCAGCCTTCCGCTCAAGTTGCTTGATCAGCAGGTCGGCGATCTCTTCGGCGGAGTCTCGTTTCAGACGCTGCAGAAAGGCGTACTCACTTCCCTTAAAGAGCTTGAGAACGCCATCGCGGTCCGCTGCCTTGAGTTGCTGAATTCCCGCGTAGTTGAACAGGCCAGTGAGGACGTCCTTCCGGTATCGCCGCTCAAACTCTTCGTATAACTGCAGGCCAAACAGTTTCCCGTCTGACATCGCGACTTCTCCTCCACAGTGGACTTCCGGGTAATTCGGTCAGCTCGCGGAACCATGACGATACCGGATGGCAGGCGTTCTGCCACTGGCAGTGTCAGGTCCCAACGGTCGCAGCAGAACGGCAGATGTCCCGCGAGGTTCAGTGGGCGATTCACCAGAACCGGTTGGCAGCCGTTGCCACTCGCGGCAATAATCGCTGCCGATGCGACCGCATCTCCCTCCGTGTTTCCCGCCTGTTTGACTCCTCACTCCTTCCGGAGTCCTCGCCATGTGTTGTTCTGTGCGATCTTTCTGTGCCGCTCTTGCGAGCCTCTTTGCGCTGCCCTCGATCGGGCTGGCTGCCGTTGATGTTGTGCCGCCAGCGGTTGAGTTGCGTGGCAACTTCGATCAGCTGCAGCTTGTTGTCCGCGATCGCTCCGGCGAGCAGGTCACGGATCAGTCGGCGGACCTGACTCGCTCGGCGAAGTACGAGTCGACTGACGCGAACATTGTCACGGTCACTGAGAACGGTCTCCTGCGGGCGGTGAGTAACGGCGAGGCGAAGATTCGCGTTGTTTCCGGCGATCAGACGACCGAAGTGACGGTCAAGGTTGACGGTGTCAGCGAGCAGCCGGCACTCGATTTTGTTCGCGACATCGCTCCGATCCTCAGCAAGGCCGGCTGCAACATGGGAGCCTGTCACGCCCAGCAGTACGGTAAGGGTGGCTTCAAGCTGTCCGTCTTCGGGTTCGAGCCGCAGGCCGACCGCGACGCAATTGTTCGTGACCGGCTGCAGCGGCGAGCGAACATGGTCGCCCCGGAAGACAGCCTGTTCCTGCTGAAGCCGACGATGGCCGTGCCTCACGGTGGCGGCAAGCGGCTGGCGAAGGACTCCGTTCCGTGGCAGATGCTCGTTGCCTGGCTGAAGAACGGTGCTCCGGATCCGGTCAAAGAGCCTGTCAAAGTCACCGCCGTCAACGTGTACCCGAAGCAGCGGGTCGGGCAGGCCGGGCTGACT
>JAPOLP010001210.1 GCA_029977045.1 Planctomycetota bacterium | reverse complement strand
CTGCGCGAGGATTTCATCACTAGTGATTTCCGGCTGCGGCAACTGGTCGTTGCTCTGGTCGGCAGCGAACTGTTCCAGACAAAGTAGGCCGCATGAAATGCGGCATGAGTTGAGCCGCGAAACTGCGGCAGAATGTTGTCTCGGGCGTCAGCCCGAGATTCACGTCGACAATCAAGACCCAAGTCCCGAAGGGACGGCAGAAGCGTTGCTGGTTACTCTCCTGCCGCCGCTTCGCGGCTCTGAAAATGAATCCAAAATCGGTCCCTGGGCTTACGCCCAGGGCTACAGGCTCCCGTCGCTTCGCGACTCAAGACAGACGCGAGACCTCGCATGAAAAAATCCTGGCACCTTGATCGTCGAACCGCTCTGAAGACCGCCGGCGTCAGCCTTGCGCTGCCGTGGCTCGAAGGCATGTCGTTCGGTGCTGAGTCCGCTCCGAAGAGCGACGATCTGCCGCGGCGGATGTGCTGCGTGTTGTTTCCGTATGGGATTGCCGTTCCCAAGGACGATGATCCGGAACGAGAGTGGGGCTGGTTTCCGACTGGCGATGGCCGCGACTACAAGCTGACGAATCCGCTGCAGCCTCTGCAGTCATTGATGGATGACGTGACGATCATCAGCGGGCTCTCGCATCCCAACTGCCGTCGGATGAACGGGCACGACACCGGCGACACGTTTCTGACCGGCAACAACCTCGAAGCGGTCACTTATCGAAATACGATTTCCGTTGACCAGTTCGCGGCGCAGCACATTGGCACGCAGACGCGAATTCCGTCGCTGACGATTTCGACCGACGGCGGCATTGGCCCGCGGACGCGATCGACAACGCTCTCGTACTCAGCGAAAGGCCAGCCGATTCCGTCGCTCGCCGATCCGCAGCAGATCTTCAACCGGATGTTCGGGCAGGATCAGGCCAGCGAGACCGACGGGCGGCGACTGGAAACGTCGGGCAGCATTCTCGATCTCGTGCTCGATCAGTCGAAGTCGCTGCGTCGCAACCTGGG
>JAPOLP010000158.1 GCA_029977045.1 Planctomycetota bacterium | reverse complement strand
GTACCGGCGGGCTGATCCGGCGCTGAGTTCGACGTCGCTGGATGCCCGCAGTTCAACCGTGTGAAATACGCCGACATCCCGTAGCTGACTGACGAACTGCGACAGTGCCAGGTCGTCCGTCGCCATCCCCGTCAGGCCAAGACGGCGCTGCATTTCGACAACTGGCGGTGCCTCGTTCCTGCCGGTTGTTGATTTGCCGCGGGCGATCGTCGCTGCTTCGGTCTCGGTCAACTCGAACTGCTGAACCAGAATCTCACCGGGAGTCGTCGAGGCACTCTGGCTGACGATTCCTATCAACTGCAGCGGCTGGCTCGTCGCTGCCAGACTGTCGAGCAACAGGCGACGCTGGTCGGAACGTTTCAGTTGCTCGCTCAGGCGGCGGTTCTCCTCGACAACTTCCCGCAGCGGCACAGTCTGCTGAACAAGTTGCTGTAGTTTCGTCTGCGACTCGCGCAGTTTCAGATGGCTGTCGACGACGAAGAAGCCGCTGGCAACCAACGCGATTACGGCAACGATCGCCCAGCGCGTGAGGACACGCCGCACGATGGTGCGTCGGCGGAACTCCCAGGGGAGCAGGTTGATGTGATTGGCCATCGCTTCTCTTTCAAATCTCTTCCGCAAGCAGTGACAGTCCGACCGCCGCACCGAACTGTGCCAGCGAACCGTGCGCTGGCAGGTCGCGGGCGATCTGAGTGGCAGCGGGTTGCCAGACTCGGCACGGCACGTCGAATCGCGAGGCGAACGCCTCTTCAACTCCCAACAACGCTGCTCCACCGCCCAGCAGCCAGAGCGACTGTGGAACATGGTGTCCGCTCTGCTGTCGCAGAAAGTCGAACGATCGGCGGACCTGGACGAGAAGCCGGTCAACAACCGGATCGATGTAGCGGGCGACCGCCTGGCGAATCGGCAGTGTCGAGTTACCCATCCGTGTTCCGCAGATCCCGACTGCCGCGAGGAGCCGACACGCCTCGAAACGCGAGGCCGAGAATTCGTTACGAATCCCGGCGATGGCTGTTTCGAGCCCGCAGTCACGAAGCACTCGATGGAAGACGGGAACTCCGTTCTTAACGACGACGAACAGCGGTTCGTGGCAGCCCCAGTCGATCGCTGCGAACGTGCCTCTCGAACACTGGGGATCGACAAAATTCACAGCACGAGCCAATGCGAAGGGCAGGCCATCGAGCACCTCGCAATTCAAGCCATGTTGCCGAAGGTCGAGCGTAACTGTCTCCGAGGCCTGCCGGGATGCCTGGACGACGGAGACACGCTTTGTCCTGTCGGGCAATTCAGTGTCCGACGATGACCAGAAGTCGAACTCAATAGCTTCCCCGGTCGCTCGGCCATGAGCGTCTTCTTCGAGTTCGAGACGGATCATCTGATCGATCTCGACGATCGTCGCGTCTGGCAGATGCAGAGTTCGCGACTCGGCGATCGCCCCGGTCAACAGCGTCGCACAACGCTGGCCACGAAATCCGGTCGCTCGCAGATCGAGCCCGGCCAGCGACCGTGAGAGTACGCCGTTCAGCAGTGACTGCTCATCAAGCGGCTGGTCGCCGGGCGTTGGCACGGTGTGCAAAGCGGCAATCACCCAGCGACCGCGTTGACGTCGCACCTGAGCCAGCTTTGAGAATCGCGATCCAATGTCGACACCGATCAGTCCCGTCGACGGAGTCAGTCTCAGTCGAACTGGCGAGCGTCCTGTTGTGACTGCAGTGTTCATGACGGGCTTCTCACAGGAACCGGACGAATTGACGACAAACGCTTGTGCGACTTTGGGATTCAGAACTGGCCGACTTGAGGTCAGCGGGACGACGTTGAGATTTCGAGCAGCGGCAGCATCACTGCCATCACAACACCGGCCACAACGACGCCCATGACGACGATGATGGCTGGTTCGAGCAACTTCACGAGGTCGCGGACCTGACGCTCACCCTCGGTTTCGTAGTACTCCCCGACGCGGACCATGACCGAGCCGAGCCGTCCAGCACGCTCGGCAGTGGCGACCATTTGCGCGGCTCCGGATGGAATGGATTCTGTTTTCGAGACGACCTCGCCGATGCCGCCTCCGTGCAGAACACTTTGCTCCATCTCATCGAACAGGCCGGAGAAGACGCGGTTCTGCACAGAATCCCGGCAGAGGCGAATTCCTTCGAGCAACGGAATGCCGCTTTGCAGCATCAGGCCGAGCATTCGGAACGAACGTCCCGTCAGCAGTGCGCGAGTCGCCGTTCCGGACAACCGCGACCTCAGAACGAGGCCGTCCCAGTACCGGGCGACACCGTCGTCGAAGCCGAACTTCCAGACGCAATAAACAGTGGCAAGCAGCACGATGCCGATCTGCCAGATGTGGCTGCGCAGCAGCGAAGCCCCGTCAAGCAGCAACTGAGTATGCAGCGGTGGAGCCTCGCCGAGACTGGCGAAGACTTCGGCAAACTGCGGCAACACGAAGAACAACAATGCTGCGACAACGAGCGTCGCGACCGTCAGCAGAACCAGCGGATACGCCAGCACGCCTCGAATCGAGGCTCGCAGTCGGAGTTCATTCTGCAGCAGGTCGGACAATCGCTTCAGGACTTCGGTCAGTGTTCCCGATGCTTCCCCGGCCGCGACACTGGCAACGTATGCCTCACCAAAGACGTCGGACCGTCGTCGCAGTGCTTCTGAAACGGCGATCCCCGACGAAATGTCGTCATGCACGTCGAGGAGCGTTCTCTTCAGCGCGGCGTCGCGGCAGCGATCGGCGACCGACTGCAGCGACTCGGCCAGATCGACGCCGGCTTCCGACATGATCGCCAGCTGAGACGTCAGCGTCAGCAACTCGGCTTTGCGAATGCTGGAGCGTCGGCGTCTTCGCGATCCGGCGCCACTCGCTAGTGATGTTTCGCTGGCGGATACCGTCAGTGCGAACAGGCCGTCCTGCCTCAGTCGTTTGCGCACGTCGGCAACCGACTCGGCATCAAGAATGCCGGTCCTGGTTGTTCCGTCAAACGATCTGGCAGTAAAGGCAAATTCCATCGCAGCAGGTTCTGATGAGTGACGTCGGAAATTCGAAGTGAGATGTCGTGCGTTCTTTATTAGCCCCGTGCTTCAGCACGGGGTTCAGTGTTGTGTTACCAGTCTTCTTGTTCTCCGCTGGCTGCCGATGCAAAGCGTCGGCAGCCAGCGGAGAACAAAAGGTGTTACTGCCATTTGTGACCCCGACGTAAACGTCGGGGCTAATAGAAGTCTGTGCCAGGTTTCAGGATGTTTCTGTGAGTTCTCTCCGACACTTGATTCGACTTCAGTCGACAAGGGCGACGCGCATGATCTCGTCGAGACTCGTGCGGCCTTCCTCAGCCAGACGCAGGCCTTCTTCGAGCAGCGATGCTCCACCGGCCTGGCGATTCAGTACTCGCAGTTTTTCGAGATCAGGGTCGCGACTGATCAGCTCGCGGATCTCGCGCGTCGCCTGCAGTACCTCGTAGATGCCGGTTCGGCCTCGAAAGCCGGTGTCGAAGCACTGACGACAGCCCTCGCCGCGAATGAACTGGCGGCGTCGGTCACCGGAGTAGCCAATCAGGTCCAGCGTTTGAGCGGGTGGAAAATACGGAGCGCGACAGTCGGGGCAGACTGTCCGCACCAGACGCTGCGCGATGACACCGACGAGTGCAGCCGCGATTTTGAACGACTGCACGCCCATGTCGAGACAGCGAGTAACAGCGCCGGCCGCATCGTTCGTGTGCATCGTGCTGAGCACCAGATGCCCGGTCAGCGCCGCCTGAATGGCAATCTCTGCCGTCTCCTGATCGCGAATTTCACCGACCATGATGACGTCCGGATCCTGTCGCAGGATCGACCGCAGCGCGTTGGCAAACGTCATTCGTGCGGCGCCGCCGACGGCAATCTGGTTGATCAGTTCCAGCTGGTACTCGACGGGATCTTCGACAGTGACGATGTTCCGCTCGACCGACTTCAGCAGCTCAAGTGCCGAGTACAGCGTCGTCGTTTTCCCGCTGCCCGTCGGACCGGTGACGAGCACCAGGCCGTACGGTCGAGACAGCATCGTACGCACGTCTTTGAGGACGCGTTCGGAGATCCCGAGGGCGTCGAGATTGAACGTTACGCTCGATCGGTCGAGGACGCGCATGACGACCTTCTCACCGCGAACGGTTGGCAGTGTCGAAATTCGCAGATCGATTTCGCGGCCTTCGACGGAAACGTGAATGCGTCCGTCCTGCGGCATCCGATGCTCGGCGATGTCGAGCCGGGCCATGACCTTCAGCCGCGAGACGATCGCCGGATGAAACTCGCGTCGCGGACGCAGCACTTCGCGCAACTGGCCGTCGATGCGGTACCGGACGGTCGAGTGCTGCAGTCCAGCCTCAACGTGAATGTCACTGGCTTGCTGGCGGACCGCGTGAACGATGAGGTAGTTGACGAGGTTGATGACCGGACTGCCGTCGGCCATCGATTCGATCTGCTGCAGATCGATCTCGATCGCTTCAGTTTCGAGACTGACCGCTTCCGTGTCGAAATCCGCCGTAACCGTGTCGACACCGAAATCGTTTTCGTACGCGCGCGGCAGCAGCTTCTGAATCGACGAGTTCAACGCGAGGATCGGACGAACGCGGCAACCAGATACTCGCTCGATTTCATCGAGCTGATCGAGGTTCCGTGGGTCGCTCATGACGACCGTCAGTTCATCGCGGACGCGGAACAGAGCGATCGCGTTCAACGATTCGGCCATCGCTCGCGGGATGAGCTTGACGATAACCGGATCGATCAGACCTTCGCGCAAGCGGACGCTGGGCACGCCGAGTTGCTCAGCGAGGAACGGCAGCAGGTCTTCTTCCTCGACGAACCCAAGCCGAAGCAGCACTTCACCGATCGGCTTCCGGCAGACGGATTGTTCGGTCAGCGCGGCTGACAACTCGTCGCGAGTCAGCACGCCGCCCCGGACCAGACGTTCGCCCAGAGGCGTGTGCGTCTTGACCGTCGGCACGGAAACTTCGTCGCGGTGCCAGTCGGGAAGTTCCGGAGCAACCACTCTGGCAGCGAGTTCGTCGAGACGACGACTCCCTTCCAGGTCATTAAACGCATGCTCTTTGTCATTCGTTGTGGCGATCATCCGACGAAGCTCCCGACTGCGGCCAGAACGTCGTCGTGCAGCTCCATCGAACGGTCGAGTCCCGTGACGTGCAGGATGTCTCGACACAGCGTGTTCGGAGCGGCCAGAGCCAGCGTGCCACCTCGCTGCAGACACTGATCGCGCACATCGAGCAGCAGTTCCAGTCCGACACTGTCCAGCAGCGGGACTTCTTCAAGGCTGACGACAACCCGCGGCTGGCCGGGTGCGACACAACGGTCGAGCAGTTCGCGCACAGACGCAGCCGAGTCCCCGTTCAATGGGCCTCGTCCTTCGAGCACGTCAACGGCGCCCTGTCGCGAAAGGTGAAACACGGTGAGTTCCTTCTTGAGAGCTGGTTTGAGAGCCGGACGGCTAGTGCCGCGCCGCCACTTCGTCACCAGTCGTTATTCCCTGACCGGCAGCCAGAGAGTGAATCGCGAGCCCTTGTCGAGTTCGCTGTGAACGGTCAGCCGACCGCCGTGCAGGCGGGCCACTTCGCTGGCGAATGACAGCCCGATGCCCGTCCCGATCGTGTGTCGGATTCGCGAGTCCTCGCTGCGAAAGAACTTGTCGAAGACGTGCGGCAGGTCGGTCTCTGAGATCCCGTAGCCCGTGTCCTGCACATGAATCTCGATGCCGCTGCGATCCCAGACGACTTCGAGAGTGACCTGGCCTTCTCGCGGCGTGTACTTGCACGCGTTGGCCAACAGGTTGATCAGCGTGCCGCTGAGCTTGTCTTTGTCGCCAGTCAGCTTCGGCAGTTTCGGGGGCACGATGCGTTCGAACTTCTGCTGCTTCTGCTCCATCTGGGGCAGGACCTGAGTCACGACTTCGTCGAGCAGGCGCTCAAAGTCGACTTCCTGGCGGGCGATCTGCAAAGCGCCGCCTTCCATCTGACTGACGTCGAGCAGCTCGTCGACGAACCTTGCCAGACGAGTCGCTTCGGAATGGATCAGGTTGCAGAACATCTTCTGCTGTTCGATGTCGATGTCGTCGGCCATCGCGAGCGTTTCGGCGCAGGCCTTCAGGCTGCCCAGCGGCGTTCGCAGCTCGTGCGTTGCCGTATGCACAAACTGCTCGCGGACTTCCTCGACGAGCTTCTGCTGAGTGACGTCACGAATTGCCCAGACGAAACCCGCATCTTCGAGATTCCAGTCCAGCAACGTGCGAGTGACTCGGAGCACGCCGTCCGATGTGTCACTGCCTCGACGAAATTCGCAGGTCAGTCGTTGCGAAATACTAAACAGTCGCGACTCCAGTTGTTCACCGCCGTCGCTATCAGATGCGCCGCCGCTGGAGATCGCCTGCAGTATGTCGGTCAGATTCTCGCCAATGAGCGGTCGGTCGCTGCGGCGATCGATGATCGCTTCTGCCGCTCGATTTGCCGCTCTGATGATGCCTCGCGAATCGGTCACGCACAGGCCATCTGACAGGCTGTTGACGGCAGTTTCCCAGACACCGCTGCCGTTGGAGTGATGACTGGCAGCGAGTCGCTGTTCGAGTTTCTCGAGGAGCGGGTCGTCTTCGCCGCTCAGAAACAGAGCGTTCCACTGCGCCGCTTCGATCAGCGACGAGGAGACGTTGTCCAAGTCAGAGCCGGCATCCGACCGGCGGTTTGAACGCAGCAGACCAATCACGGTGACACCCCTTCCTTACAACGTTTGTTTGTGCGGTCGACGAACCTGTCGAGCCTGCCACAACCTCAAACGCGGGCAGCCAGCAGTTCGTCGACCAGTTCCGTGATTTCGCGTGGACTGAACGGTTTGAATACGACGGCAGCGATTCCCAGTTCCTCGCGTAGCCGGGCTTCGTCGATCTCATGCCCTTTCGCCGAGCACAGAATAACTGGCACGTCGTGATACGCATTCAGACTCCGCAGCCGCCGACAGAACTCGAGGCCGTTCATCACCGGCATCTGATAGTCAGTAATGACCAGGTCAAACTTTTCCCGCCGAGCTGCCTGCACGGCGACGGCTCCGTTCTCAGCGACAGCAACGTACTTGCCCGTCCGAGTCAGATTGAAACGCAGCACGTGAGACATCACGACGTTGTCTTCGGCGATGAGAATCTTCATGTGACCATGATCCTTTTCAGCATCATGGCACTGCTCCAGCCTGGGCAGACTGGAGCAGTGCCACTGACGGCCTACTGCCCGAACCGAATCCGTAAGCGGATGAGCACGCTTACTGATCCTGATACGCCGCCAGATTGATGATGATTTCGCCAGTCTGGTTGTCGTACTTCCAGTCGGCTGCACCGCTGGCAGCCAACGGATTGCCGGCAGTGACGACTGTCACGGACGCGTCGTTGTTTGCATCAGCGATCTGGTTCTTCGGAAAGGCTCCCTTAAGGAACGCGTCGAGGTCCGCCTTGAAGTCGGCTTCTGTGCCGGCGTTCCCCGGATAAGTTCCATTCTGAGCCTTGTGCAGTTCGATGGCGTCACGCAGGACGGACAACGACTGAATCGTGCCGTTCTGCCGCGCCTCTCCGGCGGTATCGAACATCTTGGGAGTCGCGACTGACGCGATGATCCCGAGGACCAGGACGACGACCACGAGTTCAACCAGTGTGAAACCCGATCGACGACGACTTGCTTCTGTGTGCTGTCTCTTCATCTCAAAACTCCCTGTGTGACCCGCAGAGTTTGCGGTGCTCATTCCCCGGAGTGTCCGGACATCAGCGGAAGCCGGCGCCAATCACCGACAAATCCGCAAGTTGTCCCAAACCTAGGTCGCAAATTGGCGGGAGGCAAATACCGCTCTCGCAGATTTGCATACCTCCCGGTCTGACCTAGGTTCACGTGACGATCGGTGGGCTGCGCTGCTGTTGCGCAGTCGGCCGCCGGTGACGGGCCACAGGGAGACAGGAAATGACGACCGTGCTGACATCGACGACTGAGCCGACTGCGGGAACGGCCTCGACATTCAACGCGCTGATGGAGCAGATCAGTCAGGACTTCGAGGAGCTGTCATGGCTCCGCAACCTCACGCAGCGGATTGAGCACTGCGATGTGTGCACCGATACAGCGAGTGTTGCAGGCGAGTTGCTGCCACAACTGTGCGAGCTGGTCGGTGCGGAAACTCTGCTGCTGATCGAGTCCGCACAGAACGCGTCGCAACCCGGCGAGTGTTCGCTGCGAGTATCCCACTGCTCGGGCGAGGCGCGATACGCCGCCGAAGTTGCCCACGAAGTTGTGACGACGTTCGCTGACCGTGCGCAGTCCCGACCGCTGGTTCTCAACGGCCTCAACAGCGAAGAGCAGCAACTGGTCACGAACGGTCAAGTTCGGTCGTTGATCCTGCTGCCACTGGCCAGGCACGATCACCGTTTCGGCTGGCTGCTGGCCGTAAATCGTCGACTGCGAAATCGGCACGCTGACGAGGCCGGAGTGCCGCTTCCTGGACTGGACGAGTTCGGAACGGTCGAGGTCGGAATGCTGCAGTCAGCGGCGGTTCTGCTGACAACGCACGCCCACAACGCCGCACTCTTCCGCGAAAAAGAAGAGCTGCTGGTCGGAACGATCAAGTCACTCGTCCGGACGCTCGAAGCACGCGACGCCTACACGCGCGGACACAGTGACCGGGTCGCGGCGATTGCCCGGATCATTGCCCGCGAAGTCGGCTACTCGAACGAGCGAGCCGAGCGGTTGCATCTGACCGGCCTGCTGCACGACATCGGCAAGATCGGCGTGCCCGATCAGGTGCTCAACAAGCCGGGCCGACTCGACGACGACGAACGCGACGCGATTCAACAGCACCCGGAAATCGGGTACGAGATTCTGCGTTCGATTCCGTCGCTGGAAGATGTCCTGCCCGGCGTGCTGCACCATCACGAATGCCTGGACGGAACCGGTTATCCGCACGGGCTGTGCGGAGAAGAGATTCCGCTCGACGCACGAATTCTCGCGGTCGCTGACGCATTTGACGCGATGACAAGCGACCGGCCTTACCGTTCCGGAATGCAGGTCAGCCGTGCTGTCGGGATCCTCACTGAAGGTGCCGGCCAGCAGTGGGATCCCGAGATCGTCGCAGTGTTTCTCTCCCAGCGAGAGGCTGCGTGTGCCGCCTGCGGGCTCGTGACCGAGCCGCTCGAAACCGACGTCTGAGCCGCCGGGACGGTCACTTGAACATGCTGAATCGCAGAGCCGGTTAGAGCGATTGAAGGAGGAATATGCCTCGTTGCCCTGCGGCTTTTGCCTCAGTCGATTGGCGGCCTCGATTCTTCCGGCACGCCGTGTGGACGCAAGCCAGGTTCGTGGGAACTGTCCGCAAACATTCTCACAAGTTCGCATGATGCCAGCATCCGCGTTCCATTCCGGTCGACTGCTGATCGACGAGCAGCTTACGGCTGCGGCTCAGGACGATCTCTCCGTTCGAGTCGAGACGTCGCTGCTTGACGTTGCCCTGCAGATGGCACGTTCGCCGTATCGCCAGTTGCTGGTGCAGACTCTGAACGGCGACATTGCCGGTGTCGTCTCAGACGCCGACCTGCTCGCCTTTCTGGCTCGCACCGACGTCGATGAATCGGGCAACTGGAAGACTCGCGGCGTCGAGTCCGTCATGCCGGTTCGGCTTCGCACTCAGCGGGATGAGACATCCGAAACCGCAGCGAAATCGAATTGTGCCATCGGAGCAAGAGGTCGTTCGATCGACT
>JAPOLP010000697.1 GCA_029977045.1 Planctomycetota bacterium | reverse complement strand
TCCGGCGGTAAGCGGGTCGGACTGTATCAGCAATAGACGCCCATCCCAAGCAATCCCGCCCGGGAAGCGGGGGCGTCCAGGCTTTCATGCCACTTCTGCTGGATTCGCCTTCCGATCCTGGCTCACCAGACCGGCTCTGATCGCGGAAATGATCCAAGCACTTCGATCCGAACCGCGTTCCGAGCCAGCGACTCGATCGTCCGCTTGATCCGAGGCTCCTTCTCGTGCCCCTCGAAATCGAGGAAGAACAGGTAGCCGGATTCCGGCCCACGCAGCGGGAACGATTCGATCCAGCTCAGATTGACCTTCTGCTTCTTGAAGGCAACGAGTGCATCGGCCAGAGCACCTGGTTTGTGCGGAATCTGCAGCAACAGGGCCGTCCGATCCTTGCCGGTTGGTGACGGAGTCTGATCGCCGATCACCGCGAACCGCGTAACGTTGTTCTTATTGTCCTGAACGTCTTCGGCCACGATCTGCAGACCGTACTCGACAGCTGCCTTCGCACTGGCGATCGCACCTGCACCCGGTTTGTCGCGGGCAAGCTGCGCCGCCGTCGAAGTGCTCGTCACGTCGTGCAGCCGAGCGTGCGGCATGTGCCGATTCAGCCAGTTGCGGCACTGCGAGAACGCCTGTGGCTTGCTGTAAATCTCAGTGATCTCGCTGCGTCCGCACTTGGCGAGGAGATTGTGATGCACGCTGAGCTGGACTTCGCCACAGATCCGCAGCGGCAGCCGAGTGAACATGTCGAGCGTGTCGACAATGCGCCCGTCCGTGCTGTTTTCGATTGGGACAATCCCGAACTCGACATGGCCGCGATTGACTTCTTCAAACACCGAGGCGATCGTACTGACGGGAATCAGATCAGCCCCTTCGCCGAAGCGTTCAATCGCCGCCTGGTGCGAGTAGCTGAATGCCGGGCCGAGATAGGCGACGCGTTTCAGCCGCACCTTGCGCCGGGAACCCGCGAGGACGTGCTGCAGGACGCCAGCGACCGCGTGATTCGACAGCGGGCCGGCGTTCTTTTCAACGAGCGACGCGACCGGAGCATCGCTGATTTCGGATGAGAACAGTGCCCGGCGCGGGTCATCCTGGCTCTCAATCCAGTCGATCGTGAGCTTCGCCCGATCATTGATCAGCTTCAGGATGTCCTGATCGATCTTTGCCGCTGCCGTCAGCAGCTGAGCCGGAGTCTTCTTGCGGGACGAGCTGGCCGCTTTGGGTTTCGCGGCAGGCCGTGAAGCGGCTGCGGGGCGTCGAGCTGTTGTCTTCTTGCGGACTGCGGTCTTCTTCTTCGCCATGGGAGCCCTTCTAAGTGCTCTCTCTGACCATTCCGCCCTCCGCAGAGCTTCCTTGCCCGGCCTGAGCACATCCTTCTAACCAGTTAAGCAGCAACAGGTTATGTGCTCAATCGACTTCTCTGCGCGGGGCAGAAATCACCGGTCTGGAATGGAGGCGGCAAGGTATCGATGCGGATCCGGAGTGTCAAGGAGCCGCAACCTGTTGAGAGACAGGCAGATAGGGCAATTCCAGTAGTTTGACCGGGAGAATCCTGCGCCTCTCAGCCGGGTTCAGACACTCGGTCGAGCAGACGCTGGCGGGCCGCCAGCAGGGCGTCGAGGCGGTCCCGGACAGCAGTCAATCGGGCAGACATCGTGATTTGGACCGAATCTGCCGACGGACTCGCGAGGTGCACCAGCAAGCCGCTCCTGAATCAGCTTGCGAAGCATCTGAACAAACTGCGGATGCGAGCCGACGGTCCCGGCCCGAACCATGTTGAGCCCCATTTCCTGGCAGGCCAGTGCGGCCTCTTCGTCGAGATCGAACAGAACCTCCATATGATCAGACAGGAAGCCGACCGGCGTGACGGCGACGTCAGCGACGCCTGCTCCGTGCAGCGACTTCAGATGATCGACGATGTCCGGTTCGAGCCAGGGATCCTGAGGCCGACCGCTGCGGCTCTGATAAACAAGGTCCCAGCGTTCGTCGGAGATGCCCAGCGACTCGGCGACCAAACGGCAAGCCTCGGTCAGCTGCTTCACGTAATCGCAGGTGTCAGCCATCGAGTTCGGAACACTGTGAGCCGTGAACGCGATCCGGGCAGCATCGCGGCGGTCTTCCGGAATCTCCCCGAGTGCCTCGCGAAGCCGATCGGCACTCGCGTCGATGAAGTCAGGGTGGTTGTAGAAGACGCGAATCTTGTCGACCTGCGGTACGTCATCGCCGATCTCCGCCCGAGCCGCTTCGATGTTCTCGCGATACTGTCGACAGCCCGACCAGGAACTGTAAGCCGACGTCACGTAAGCCAGCGCCGACTTGACGCCGGCGTCGCGCATCTCGCTCAGCGTGTCCGGCAGGTACGGATGCCAGTTCCGGTTGCCCCAGTAGATCGGCAGATCGATGCCGTGCTTGTCGAGTTCCGCCCGCAGTGCCGCGATCAACTCACGGCACTGTCCGTTGATCGGGCTGACGCCGCCGAAATGCTGGTAATGCTCAGCGACTTCCAGCAGCCTCTCGCGAGGAATGCCACGACCACGCGTGACGTTCTCCAGAAACGGCATCACGTCGTCCGGCCCTTCCGGGCCTCCGAACGAAACAAACAGAATCGCGTCGTAACTCATTGTCTGTGGCTTTCAGAGACTGGCGAGCCGATCACGAGACTCATTGTCGGCTGCTCATTGTTTGATCTGAATTAACCACAGAGACACAGAGGTCACAGAGTTGGCATTCAGCCGGTCTTCTCTGTGGCCTCTGTGCCTCTGTGGTTCAAAACAACCTGCTGAACTTTGCTTTGCCCGACTGTGCGCGAGCGGGCTGGTATTGCTCGATGTAGTCACGGACCCGAACTTTGCGAGCGGTATTCTCGGAGCTCATATAGCGAATCTTACCGAAGATCGGACGCTCCGGCCCCCAGGCTCGGTCATACCGGCCCAGAACCCAGAAGATGCCGGAGTACGAGTTCGGGTCGCGACCATCGAGCGCGTACTTATTGTTGAGATGGATCATCGTGTCGAGCGCGTCGCGCGGAGTTGCGGACCATTCGAGGATCTTCTTGCCCCAGAGCATCCGCAGATAGTTGTGCATCCGGCCTTCGGTCAGCAGTTGTGTCTGAGCCGCGTTCCAGAGTTCGTCGTGCGTCGCAGCCTGCTCGAATTCGTGGTGCGAATAAACGTGCTGCCGGGCATCGGCTTCGTGTTCGGCGAGCGTCGTCCGAGCCCACTCGGGCAGCGATTCATACTGATCGTAATCAGGTCGCTGCCAGCACATGTTGAAGCCGAGTTCCCGCCAGGTGATCAGCTCGTCGAGAAATGCCTCAGCGGCCTCACTCATTCCCCACCAGCCGGCCTTCGAGCCTTTCGTCGAGTCCGCGAGCTTGCCGGGATGCCAGTCTTCGTGCCGGGTCAGTTCGACGAAGATCTGATGCGCCGAGATGTGTCCAAAGTGCAGCCACGGCGAGAGACCGCTCGACACGTCAGCTTCTGGCTGATTCCGCTCGTCCGGATAGCGGCCAAGCTTCGAGGTCAGAAAACTCCGCAGCGTATCCTGAGCCGCAGACGTGCTGCCGTTCGCAAGACCCGGTCCAACGGAGTGGTCAATTGGCAGCGTCGCGAGTTGCTCGGGCGTTGCGGTGAGTAGCTCGTCAGTTGCTTCCGGCCAGCGCTGCAGGATCGCCGGATCGATCTCGACCGGCGGCAGCGTCACACCGGCGAGGGGATCACGATCCGGAAACTCGTCGAAGTGCTCTGGCAACGTCTTCTGTAAAAACCGCCGAAATGCGTACGCCGTCGGGAAGACCTGCGAGGCGGCCCGCATCGGCAGCAGACCATTTGAGTCGACGGTCTCAAGCCGCACGTTCAATCGAGGAGCGACCGCCTGCTGCATCTTCGGAATGAAGAAGCAGGGGTAATCGTCGGTGACGACAGCCGCCGCCTGCTCGGCCAGAGCTTCCAGCAGTCCCG
>JAPOLP010000662.1 GCA_029977045.1 Planctomycetota bacterium | reverse complement strand
AAGTTCGGCTGGAGCCTCGACACCAACAATCATCACCTGTTCAACGGGGCGTACTTCATCGACTTCGTCGGCGGCAATTACGGCTGGCCGGACGCGAGCTGGCTTGAGCGGGAACGCATCTTTCAGGGCCACGCGAACTACCAGATTGGCGTGATGTGGTTTCTCGCCAACAGCGACCGCATTCCCGAGCCGCACCGCAGCGAGATCCGCAAGTGGGGTCTGCCGTCCGACGAGTACGTCGACACCAGCGGCTGGACGCACCAGCTTTACATCCGCGAGGGCCGGCGAATGGTCAGCGACTACGTGATGACGCAGCACAACTGCCAGGGCCGCGAAGTTCCCGCCGACTCGGTCGGCCTGGCGTCGTACAACATGGACTCGCACCACTGCCAGATGACGGTCGTCGACGGCGCTGTCCGCAACGAAGGCAACGTCGAGATCCCCGTCGAGCCCTACCCGATCGCTTACCGGGCTCTGACGCCAAAACGCGACGAATGCACGAACCTGCTCGTTCCGGTGGCGCTCTCGTCAACGCACATCGCGTTCGGCTCGATCCGTATGGAACCGGTCTTCATGCTGCTCGGCCAGAGCGCCGCCACCGCCGCGTCGCAAGCGATCGCAGGCAACCTCGCGGTGCAGGACGTCGACTATCCACAACTCCGCGAGCGACTGCTCAAGGACGGTCAGATCCTCGAATACACCGGACCGCCTCGTCATCGTGGACGCGGCGGTGCGTCGGGCATCGATCCCAAAAGTCTACCGGGCATCGTCATCGACAATGAAGCCGCCGAACTCAGCGGACCGTGGCAGCTCAACAACGTGACGCACCCGCGAGTCGGTCCGACCTACGTCCACGATGGCAACGCTGCCAAGGGCGAGTGCGTTGCTCGGTACGTCTTCAAGCTGCAGCAGCCAGGCCGCTACGAAGTCCGAGCAAGCTGGCCGCCGAACCCCAACCGCGCGACCAACGTGCCGATCACGATCTCGTTCGGCGACGGCCAGTCAAAGACGGTCACCGTCAATCAGAAGTCTAGCGGCCAAGACGGCTTCAACTCGCTGGGCGAATTCGACTTCGATAAGACTGCCGTCGTCGAGTTCTCCAACAAAGCCACCGACGGCTTCGTGATCGCTGACGCCGTTCAGTTGCTCAAACGAGACTGAATCCCAACATCACGAAGCTAAGCATCCTCTCACACAACCAACTTCTGCTGGATGGCTCAACATGAAGTCGCCGCTGCTGAGGCTAATGAAGTGTCTGGCCGTAATCTTCGTCCTGAAGGGGAGCGGGGCAGCGGCGGAACGGCCTCACATCGTTGTGATGATCGCTGACGATCTCGGCTGGGGGGATGTCGGTTTTCACGGCAGCCGGATCGAGACACCGAACATTGACCGGCTGGCCGAACGCGGTACGCAGCTCAATCAGTTCTATGTGCAGCCGGTCTGCTCGCCGACGCGTGGGGCGTTTATGACCGGGCGATATCCGATGCGGCTCGGGCTGCAGTGCGGGGTCGTACGGCCATGGGCGACGCACGGGCTGCCGCTTGACGAACGGACTTTGCCGCAGGCACTCGGCGAAGCAGGCTATGTGACCGCGATCTGCGGCAAGTGGCACCTGGGCCATTTTCAGCCGGACTACCTGCCGACGCGACGCGGGTTCAATCTGCAGTACGGGCACTACAACGGAGCCCTCGACTACTTCACGCACGACCGTGACGGCGGCCACGACTGGCATCGCAACGATCAGCCGAATTACGACGAGGGTTATTCGACCGACCTGATCGGGCAGGCGGCGGCGAACATCATTGCCGGGCACGACCAGGCGAAGCCGTTGTTTCTGTACGTGCCGTTCAACGCTCCGCACACGCCGCTGCAGGCTCCGCAGAAGTGGGTCGACAAGAACGCTCACTTCAAACTGAAGGACCGCCGCACCTACGCAGCCATGGTCGCCTGCATGGACGCCGCTGTCGGCACGATCGTCGGAGCACTCGAACAGAACGACTTCCCGGCTGAGCAAACGCTGATCTTCTTCTGCTCGGACAATGGCGGCATCCGCAAGCTGGGCTCGAACCGCGAACTGCGGGACGGCAAAGGCTCGCTGTATGAAGGCGGCGTCCGAGTTCCCGCTGTCGCAGTCTGGCCGGGCCAGTTGAAAGCCGGTGCGATCGTCGACGAGCCGCTGCATATCGTCGACCTGTATCCAACGCTGGCGAAACTGGCTGGAGGAACCACCGACGGCAGCAAGCCACTTGATGGCCACGACGCCTGGCCGACCATCGCCAACGGCAAGCCAACACCGCACGAGAGCATTCTGCTGAACGCGACGCCGTTCCACGCGGCCGTTCGCGTTGGCGACTGGAAGCTGATCCACAATGGCAGCGTCAGTGCCAATGCCACGGAAGCGAGCCCCAAGGATATCTGGGAACTGTTCAACATTCGTGAAGACATCGGCGAACAGCGAAACCTGATCGGCGAGAAGCCGGAACTGCTGAGGAGTCTCCGGGCGCAGCTCAAGACATTGTCCGAACAGGCTGTCAGACCAAACATTCCGCCAAACCAGGCTCCCGCTGAGTTCCAGGTCCCTGCTGTCTGGGGCCACACACAGGCGAGTACTCGCTGACAGCCCGACAGACCAGGTGGCATGTGATGCACAGCGGCGTGCGAATCATGCCGGATCGCAAAGAACGGCTACTGCTGCTGTCGTCAGGACGTTGTTGCTCGCCGCTCTCGGCTACTCAGCGTTTTGTGACTGGCTATGGCGAATTCAATGCGTCGTCGCCAACCTGATAGAGCGGCAGGAAGCGGTAGTAGACTTCCAGGCAGAGCGTGCTGACGGCGGTTGAGAAGACTCGGCCGCCGTACGGGCCCCAGGGAGCTTTCGGGTCCCAGCTTCCCACGGCGTGCGTGCCCACTCGCTGATCGGCAACGAGCAGATCGCGCAGTGAGTTGTTCCAGGCCTGCCAGCCATCGCCACCGTACTGGTACATCGCCAGCGTTCCGTAGTACCAGTAGTAGAGATCCTCCTGACGGCGGTTGGGCAGTCGAGCCTGCAGGAAATCAACCGCTTCCAGACTCTGCGGATTCGTCCGTGCGATGCCGAGCATCTGCTTGCAGAACAGGGATTCGGCCGTCATCGACGGCGTCGGCGGCAGTGCCGGGAACTCAGGACCAAGCAGCCGGTACGACGCCAGGCCTTTGCGATCGCCCAGGCTGCGCTCCTTCAGAAACTGAATCATCAGCTCGCGGGTTTTCGGCGGCGTCGGAATGCCGGCGATCTCAGCACTCTTCAGAGCCATCAACTGCCAGCCGAACATGCTCATGTCGCTCTTCTGGCCCTTGAGATATCGCCAACCACCGTCCGTCTGGTTCTGAGCATCAATGATGTACGCGATGGCTTTTTCGAGCGGCACTCGCAGACGCGCATCGTTGGTCCGGTCCGTCTGCATCCCGAGAGCTTCGGCCAGCGAGTACGTCGCGATCGCGTGGCAGTACATTCGCGCGTAGCGAGTCGCGTCGCCGCCGAGGAACCCATCGGACTGCTGCTGCCGCACCAGCCAGTTCAGCGCCCGGTCGACCTGATCGGCGTACTGCCCTTCCTCGTGCGTATACCCGGCTCCGAGAAACGCCAGAATCGTCAACCCGGTGACACCCGCATCGGCGTGCATTCCGGCAAACTGACGGTCGACGTTTTCCTCGTCGATGCCCACCAGCCCCGAACGTCCCGTGCAGCGATCCCCGTCCGGGCACATCGACATGAAGCCATCCGCGTCCCAGCGGCCATCCGGGCTCTGGTGCAGAGCGAGCCACTGCAGGCTGCCCTCAACAGCCTTTTCAGAAGCATCGGTACCGCCATAAAGCCGCGCGGTATCCTGGCGTTTCGCGAGGCTCCGCAGCCGATACGTCGGCGGAATTTTCGTCGTCGCTTTCAAGTCAATCGGATCGAAGTTCGGTCGCACTGCGTTCGGAACCAGTCCGTCTTTCGGAAACGCCGACGGCACACTGTCACGCATCGCGACGGCAGGTCCAGGAATCGGCAGCGGTGTCTGTGGCGTCAGGTCCGGTTTGAAACGCTCAACGCCGCCGAGCGCTTCCATCTT
>JAPOLP010000261.1 GCA_029977045.1 Planctomycetota bacterium | reverse complement strand
GTTGCCTCTTTCCGCGTACCGACTGGTTGCGAACGTTGCCGGGGAACCGGTTATCGAGGCAGACTGCTGCTTGCCGAGTTTCTACGGAACGAGGCGACGGAACTCGGTAAGGCGATCCTGTCACGGAGTGACGCCAGTGACCTCGAACAACTGGCCGTTCAGGCCGGCATGAAGACTCGCTGGCACAGCGGTCTCGACGCCGTTACTGCCGGTGTGACGAGTCCCGCTGAGCTGATTCGCGTGTTTGGGAGCAGACACAGTTCAAACTCTGACTCTGAATGAAAAAGTCGGCGAGTCTCGCCTCACCTCGTCTATCCAGCGGTTGCCGGCTTACTCGACTCATCGAAACAAACTCCTGACTGTTCCAGATCCACATCTGCATGGCCGCACCGTCAACTACTTCTGATCGCATCTCGCTCGAACAACTCATCGCGTTCAACGATGAGGTTGCGTCGCTCATTCGCGCGGGTGTGCCACTTGAACTCGGACTGAAGCAGGTCGGGCAATCGACAACGGGTGCTCTGGCTCGCCTCTCGCAGCGTCTTGTGGAGCGTATGGAAACCGGTGCCAGTCTGCAGCAGGCACTCGACGATGAAGGTGATCGCATTCCCGGTGTCTATCGAGCAGTAGTCGAAGCCGGGTTGCGATCCGGGCGTCTGCCGGAAGCACTCGAAGAAATGTCCGGTCTGGCAACCACGCTTCTCGACCTGCACCGCCGCATCGCCATTGCTCTGCTCTATCCCGCCATCGTCTTTGTCATGGCGTGGGGGCTGCTGACGTTCGTGACGTACGCGATGATCCCGGGCTATCTCGAAACTCATGCCCGGCTCGACCTCTCACCCAGTGCGATAACACGGGGTTTGACGCTGTTGCACGAATACCAGGCAATCTGGTGTCCGGGAATCCCACTGATGCTGGTGATTGTTGCTCTGGCACTCTCGCAACGAGTGGCTACACAGCACAGTACGGCAGCCGGGCGTCTGGTTTCCCGGCGGCTGCATCGCTTCGCGTGGTTTCCGTGGGTCGTCGAGAACTTTGACCGGGCGACACTTGCCCACACGCTGCGTCTGCTGGTCGACAATCGGACGCCGCTGCACGAAGCCGTTCTTCTGGCCGGCTGGGCGACGGGAAGCCGACCGATCATTCACGACACGACAGCAATTGCTCATCAGTTGCAGCAGGGCAAGTCGCTTCAGGACAGCCTGGCATCGGCACGCCGCCTGCCTCAGTTTCTACGCTGGATGCTGACGTCAGGCGAACGGAACGGGAATCTGCCCGAGGTGCTGGAATCCGCTGGCGAGGTCTATCAGAGCCGCGCGACATATCAGGTAGAGACTCTGAAGTCCGCCCTGCCTGCAACGTTGACAGTCGTGATCGGCGGGTTTGTGACGCTGCTGTATTCCCTCCTGGTGTTTGCGCCGGTGGTGGAACTGTTCCGTGGGCTTGCCGAACCAACGATCTGAGAGCCAATGCCAACCTTCCGTTACACAGCGACGAACTCTGACGGCACGCCGGTCGACGGTGTGATCGACGCCGTCGACGCTGCGTCAGCCAGAGCGACTCTGGCTGGTCGAGGTCTGGCGGTCGAACTGGTCGTCCCGACAGAGCCAGATCGAATTGATGCATCCGGACAGTCGGGCCATCACGAGGCGTCGTTCACCAGAGGCGAGCAGGTAGAGGTTCTCGGGCAACTGGGATCCGTAATGAGTGCCGGACTTCCATTGTCCGTTGGCCTGCGGACCCTGGCTGAAGAGACTCGGTCGAAAGGTCTGAAGTCGGCATTTACGAAAATGGGAACGCAACTCGACGAGGGGCGGCCACTCGACGATGTCGTCACCGAGTTCAGCACCGCGATGCCCCCCTGGTTGCTGCAGATGATCCGCAGCGGAACCGAGTCAGGAACGCTGGCCCGCAGCGTCGCTCACTACGTCCACTTCACGCGGCTGAAGAATCAGCTTCGCCGCCGCGTCATCACGGCGCTGACTTATCCTGCCATTCTTGTCGGAGTGCTGCTGCTGATTTCGATCGCCCTGTTTGGCTATCTGATGCCACAATTCAAGGCGATCTTTGAGGGCTTTGGAGTCGAACTGCCGGCCCTGACAGTGGCTCTGATCGCGGCGAGTGATCTGACGGTGTTTCTGCTGAGGAACGCAGTTGTGACCGTGCCAGTCGTTCTGCTGGCCCTGTGGGGTGGTGTCGTCCTGGTGCGAGCCGCTGCTGGACCCGCAACTACTCGCCGCTTCGCCTACGAAATTCCACTGATCGGTCGGGCGCTCAAACTCACTGCTTTGAGCGAGTTCTGCCACCTGCTCGCCCTGCTGATTGAAAATCGAATTCCGCTTCCGCAGGCACTGACACTGGTGGGTTCGGCCATGGCAGACCCCTGCCTCGCGCAATGCGCCGACGATGCCGCTTACTTCGTCGAACGGGGCGAGTCACTGGCGGAAGTCCAGGGCCGACTGCCGAACGTGCCTGTCGAACTCCTGCGAGTACCAGGCTGGGATCAGCCGGATGAATCCCTGCCGCAGGGACTGAGGGCATCCGGAGAAATCTTCGCGTCGCAGTGCGACGTCAATGCCCGTGCAATGGCGGGAACGGCGACTCCTGTCGTCGTTCTGACTGTTGGCGTCCTGGCATTTGTCACGGTCATAGGACTCTTCATGCCACTGATCAAGCTGCTCAATGACCTGTCGTAAGGATCGAGGTTCTCAGTGATTAATAACGGAGATGTCCTTGCCGCCATCTTCTTTGCAGGAGTGCTGCCACTGCTGGCGCTCGCTTTCTGCTACTGGAGAATGGTCGTGAACGTGCTCGGGCGCACGCCGGCCGATGCTCGTCGCCGGGCACGGCATATCTCGATTTACGCAATCGTCGCCGGAATGGTCGCCGGTCTGTACGTGCTGGGCGGAAGCCTGGGCGTCATCGGGACAATCACCAGCGGTGGCCTCAGCGGAGACACGGTCGCCGCATCGTCTTCGGCACTGTTCGGCGTCCTCGTCGCGCTCACACTCGTCCCGGCATTCACGGTCGTCGGCCAGTTGAGGCGTCTGGACCGCGAGGATCAGGAACAGCTCGAAATGGAGATCGACCGGTCAGCAGGCTGGATCGAACGCTGGGCCTGGACGGGTCTGTTGCTGTCCGTGGTTGTCGGCTCGGTCATGCTGGGATTTGCACTGGTCTTCGCTCTGGCGATTCTGCTTCTTGCCGTACCTGCCATCGCCTGGTATCGGCAGCGGAATCGGGAAGCGCAGCTTCTGTGGCTGCTCACGTTGAGTGTCCGGCAGAAGCGTGATCTCGCGACAGAACTCGATCGCCACGCGCGTACATGGTGCGGGTTCCACGCCTGCCGACTTCGCGAACTGGCCATGCAACTCAAGGCTGGACGGTCACTGGCGACGGCGCTGATGCTCTGCGAGCCGCAACGCATGTCCGCGGGCAGTCTGATCTGGAAATCGATTGGAATCTGCATCCTGCCCATGATTGCGTTTGTGTCCGTCTTTCTCATCACAAACGCTGGCGGCGGTCGCTTCGTGGTGTTCCAGGCAATTCAGTCGGGACTGACTACGGCCCTGGCGGTCCTGTTTACGGAAGGCCTGCTAATCTTCCTGTTTTCACTCGGTCGCTTTCGAGGCCTCTTACCCGCGTGGTGCACGACCGCAATTCGGGTTGGCGAGGAAAGCGGCGTGCTGGACGTCGCTCTGGCGGAGTGTGCAACCGAGCATCTGACATGGCTGAAGGATCGCTTCCGCAACGGCTCTCCATCAGGGCTGATTTTCTACCTGTCAATGGTGCTGCTGTTTCTCGGTACGATCACCTCGTTTCTCTGCTACGCCATCGTGCCGAAGTTCAAGGCGATCTTTAACGGTTTCGGCGTCGAACTTCCCAGCTTCAGCAGAACGGTATATGACGTATGCGATCTTCTGGCTGGCCCGCTGATGTTTCTCCTGCCCGGAGTGCCGCTGCTGATGCTGGTTCTGGTTGGCATGGACCATGCCGGCTGGCGCAACCTGCGGCTCCGTCTATTCGCTCCGATGTACCGCCGGTTTGATGCGTCAGGCATTCTCCGACACCTGGCGAGAACGATCGAGAATCGTCAGCCCTTGACCGATGGCCTGCTCGCCATTGCGAACAATCATCATCGCCCGGTCATTGCCGAAGATTGTGCGGAAATTCTTGCCCACGTTGAAAGCGGGACGAGTTGCTGGACGCAACTGTGGGCGTCCGGCTTTCTGCACAAACGGGACCTCGCCGTGATCGAATCCGCAGAACGCACCGGGAATCTGCCCTGGGCTCTGCGCGCCGTCGCCACGCTCCGTGAGCAACGCATGCAGTACCGGGTCGATGCTCTGCTCATTCTGATGCGCCCCGTAGTACTTCTGCTGATGGGGGCAGTCGTTGGACTCGTTGCCCTCTCGATGCTCTTCCCGATGATCAAGCTCCTCAATGACCTTTCCTGACCAGAACGATGCACAAAACTGGCCTTCAATCTGATCGTTATCACCACGAACCGGTCTCACGGCATCGCGGGCGAGTCTTTCGTCGTCGAGGTGCCCTGATGATCGAGATGCTGGTGGGTACGATTCTGCTGGGAGCTTTCATTGCTGGTGTGCTGCCAGTCGTGGCCTGGATCAGAACCTCGCAGCACACGACGGAGCAGCAGCGGATCGCCGCACTGGAACTCGCTAATCAGATGGAACGCGTTGCGGCCCTGTCGGCAGCTCGCCGTACATCCGAGGAACTGAACCAACTGAAGCTCAGCCCCGAAGCCAGCGAGGTACTGGACGACGCCGCCCTGTCAGCGAGCATCCAGACATCCGACGCCTTTCCAGGCCTGCAGCAGATTCAACTTTCACTCACCTGGTCGAACGAGGCCAGGCAACGGGTCAAGCCAGTGCAACTGACGGCCTGGTTCAAACCTGCCGCAAACTCAAATGCGACCCCGTAGCTCTTAACCGTTTCTCTGGCCAGCCCCAGAACCGCCGGTTTCCGAACGCCATGAATCCAGCCCGTCAAAGACCCGCGTCTCTGCCTCGACTACGAATGCGTAACGGCTATTCGCTGATCGAAATGATGGTCGTTATGACAATCATGAGCGCCGTGCTCACGGTCGGTGTCACGGGCCTCGCTCGTCTGTTTCGTGTGCAGTCCGGCGAAGTCCACGCACTCAGCGAAGCAACTGTCTGGCGGCGATTGTCACGAGACTTCCGCGCTGATGTTCATCTTGCCTCAACAGCGACATGTGCGACTTCAGATCGATTGGAACTTGGGACAGCCGCAGGGCTGGTTGTCTGGAGCGTCGAAGGCGACGCGTTACGTCGCGCCGTTCAGCCAACAGTGGAAGGTGAAGTCGCTGCCGAGTCTGTTGAGCATTACCGGATCCCGGACGTCGGATTTGTTTTGAGTCTTTCGCCCGCCGAGGACGATCGGTCCGTGATCGCGTCCGTAGTCATCGAACGCTCTGGCGATGTTCACACGCGGCCAACATCCGGTCGAATTGAAGCAGCAGTGGGACTTGCTCTGCCTTATCAGCAGTCCCGGACGGAGGGAGGTGCGTCATGATGCGTTCTTTCCGACGTTCTTCGCACCTTTGCAGACGCATCGGTTCCCGACAGGGCTCTGGTCGTCCCCGCCAGGGGACCGTCCTGATTATCTGCGTCGTCTGTGTGCTGCTGCTGAGCCTGACAGCCGGCGTTCTGGTGCGGGCCGCGATGCTTCATCGCGAGCAGACAAGAACACTCGTGCCACAATCACAGGCCGAGTGGCTGGCTCACGCGGCCGCCCAACTGGCTGCTGATCGGCTTAAGGCCGATGCGGCCTGGAAAGGTGAAACGTGGGCCGTCTCCGCCGAAGAGACGGGGCTCAACGAGCCTGCCCGGATCGCCATCGCTGTCTCGAACAAGTCGGACCGTCCGGACGCTCGACTTGCCAGCATCACTGTCGACATGCCGCCGGACTCGCCTCAGCGAGTCCGCGTCACCCAGTCAGTCGAAATCGATATTCAAACGGGCGGTCAATGACGGCCTGTTTCGAGCCACTCCAGTGCGAAAGCTCAACGATTCCATCAGCAACAGAAAAGAATTCCAGATACGGAGCCCTGCAATGCGTCGCCTTGCTTCACCTCAACCACGTTTGTCTGCCGCGTCAGAATTGCGGCGGGCATTCACACTGATCGAACTTCTGGTCGTGATCGCGATCATCGCCGTCCTGGTCGCGTTGTTGCTGCCCGCCGTGCAGCAGGCTCGCGAAGCCGCACGGCGAGTCCAGTGCAAGAATAACCTCGCCCAGATCGGACTGGCCGTGATGAACTACGAGATGGCTCACGGTGTTCTGCCGCCGGGCAGCGTTAACCAGACCGGCCCAATCCAGTCGACACCTGAGGGCTATCACATGTCGTGGATCGCTCAGATTCTGCCGAACATTGAGCAGCGTGCTGTGTACAAGGCGATCGATTTCAACGCAGGAGCGTACGATCAGGCGGCGACGGTCAGTAGCGTCGTTATGGCAACGTTTCACTGCCCCAGCAGTTCCGAGAACCTCAGCGGAGCCAGCGTCAGTTTCACAAGCTACGCGGGGTGTCATCATGACGAGGAGAGCCCGATCGACACAGACAACAACGGCGTCTTCTTCCTGAACAGTTCCGTCCGTTTTAAGGACGTGATCGACGGTGCTTCGAACACCGTCTTTGTTGGCGAAAAGCAGGGCCTGGATAACGGACTGAGCTGGCTGTCGGGCACGCGGGCCACACTTCGCAATACAGGCGTCGGTCCCAATAAGTCACCCACATTGACCGGTCAGGGCTGGTCCAGTCCATCCCAGAGCGGACCTCTGTTTGAGGACCCGTTGGCCGTCGGCGGCTTCGGCAGCGCACACATCGGTGGAGCCCAGTTCGCCCTCGGCGACGGCTCCGTCCGCTTCATTTCCGAGAACATTGACGTCGAGGTCTTTGGGAACCTCGGCAACCGCCACGACGAACAGATTCTCGGCGCGTTTTGAGCGAGCATGACCACAGTCGGCGATCGTGGCTCCAGACGGTGACTCAAATTCGCTAAACAATCGCCGGTTCGGCAACAAGGTCAACCAGCACTCGATTCGGCTGTTTGGAATCGACGTGACCAGAGTTGTGCTCATTAAGGCGTCAGCCGTCGCCCGTCACAAGTCAGTCTGTTCTCACTTTAGACGTGGGACCGTCTCACGACGCAGAAAGTCCAATGCACGATGGCGGGCGATTCCGAGCAGCTAGGCTCGAAGGCTCACCGCCGATTGACACCTGTCGAGATTCTGCCAGGCCGGAACGGACACGCCCTGAGTGGCATTGTCGATGGCCGGCATTCGGCCCGGATGTCGTGAGACGGCGCTTCGCACATCGTGCTGAAAGCACCGAACGATCTCAGCAAATGCACCGACCGACCCGGATTGGGCCGCGTGAATCAGGGCTGAGATTTCG
>JAPOLP010000293.1 GCA_029977045.1 Planctomycetota bacterium | reverse complement strand
CTTTGCCGATGTCGGCCTTCTGGCGTTCGCGGTCGTGAGCGATTTCGCGTTCGATCGTCAGCGGGCCGTCGTAGCCGAGTTCCTTCAGCGTTCGCAGGTACGTTTCCATGCCGACGTCGCCTTCACCGAGCGGGACTTCAGCACCCCATTCAGTGCCTCGGACACCTTCCGGAGCCCATGTTGCATCCTTGCAGTGGATGCTGCGAACAAGGTGGCCAACCTTCTTCAGGGCGTCGATCGGATCGCCGGTTCCGTAGAGGATCATGTTGGCCGGATCGAAGTTGATAAACAGGTTGTCGCGATCAACGTCGGCGATGAATTCCAGCAGGTGATCGGCGGATTCCTGGCCGGTTTCCAGATGCAGGTTCTGGCCGTTGTCTTTGACGTAATCGAGCAGGCTCTGCGTAACTTCGATCAGGTTCCTGTAGCTGTCCGAACCGTGTTCGGGCACGAACCCGATATGCAGCGCGACGACCGGGCAGCCGATCAGTTTTGCGAAGTCAGAAACCGAGCGATATTCGGCAGCTCGCTGATCACGCAGTGCCTCTGGAACCAGGCCCACGGTCTCGGCGGTGCGCTGGATGCTCTCGTAAGTCTCGCCAGCGAAACCGCTGAAGACGACGGTTGCTTCGATGCCGGATGCCTGTGACTTTTCGAGCCAGTCTTTCGCACCGGCTTCGTTGCGTTTGTCGATGCTGGGGGCGTGCAGATGGACGGTTGGAATGCCGAGTTCCTGCGCGACGTCAAGATGAACGCCAAGCCCTTCATCGACAGACGTGAAAACTCCAATGGGCCACTGGCTCATGCTGAATGCTCCTGCGGTGTTTGTCGGGAAAAACAGGTCCGAATCGCCGGAGATCGTAACGTGCTCATTCCAGACACAGTAGTTTGCGGTGCATCTGCAGCCTGGAGGCCAGCAGGCAGCGGGTTTCATTTTCAGAAAATGCCAAAGGTCTTCCGGACTTCTGCTGGAACTGAGCGTTGTCTCGCGTTGGTTCCTCTGCAGAAACGCACTGTTTTCCCCGAGGAAAAACGCAGTTTGAAGGCGTTGCAGTCGATCGCTGAAATTTTTGCACAAAACGCCAAAGGCCAGTTGAAATGATTGGATGACATGTTGACCTCATTTTTGAGTTAGCGATATCACTCTGCGGTCCTGGGACATTCCCCGGGGCTCAGACGCATTTCCGCGCGTCTGACAAACGGAAAGCACATCAGTCACACCTTCCGCTTTCCGGTCTACGGCCCATCCGGGCCACCAGTCATTTCCCATCTCAAACTTACTACCTGTTTCGATTCCGATCAGAACCACTTCAAGCATCCTCAACGAGGACCGCTGGAAACTGGTCTGTGTGGAATCGCTGATAGTTGCGTACGATGTTCCAGATTCCGCATCGGGCGTTGAACATCAGACTGACGATCAGCCAGGCACCCCTCGAACCAACTCTCGCCGTTCGGTCAATTGGAGGAACTTACCTTGCGTAAGCTATCCGGACTTCTCATCGTGGCCGCCGTCACCGGACTTGCATGGTGGCAGATCCCGCAGACCACGGGACGCCAGCTCTCGGCTCAGACCGGCCAGTCGACATCCGGCAGTTCCCCGCTGTCGGGCCTGTTCAAGAGCAACTCGTCGCGAGACGCGTCGGGTGCTTACAAACAGTCGGCTCAGCGTCTGATGAAGATGGCGACCGACCAGGCTCAGAAGGGCAACGTTGCCGAAGCCCGGCGCTACGCTCTGACAGCCGCTCGGTACCAGGTGACCTGGGAGCCGAATGAGACCAGCCCGCAGCAACTCCTGCGACAGCTTGGTGGTTCGCCGTCGACCGGCCTGAACCCGGCCGCCGTCGCCAGCCGACAGTTGCAGCCGACTCGCCCAACGCAGGCTCCTCCCGGACTGCGTTCGATTCAGCAGCCTCAGCCAGCCGTCGCACAGAACGATCCGTTCGATCCGTCGGCTCGGACCCGACAGACTGTCCCGAGTGGGCCAATCCAGCAGACCGGTGCTCAGCAGTTTGTCGAGCAGTCGGCAGCACGTCCGGCAGCTGGAGCGAGTGCCGATACGATTCGTCGCCGAGTTGACGACTACATGCAGCGTGCCTGGGACGCCTGGCAGGCGGGTGACCGTGACGAGGCGATTCGCCTGGCGAGCGTCGCGGACCTGCTTGGTGAGAGCGTTACCTGGCGAGCCGGTGAACCGACTCCTACACAGTTTATTGCCCGTGTTCGGTCCGGACGGATCGATCCGGAACAGCCGATCGCACTTAATCCGCCACAGCCGGCTCAGCCAGTCATTCCGACACAGGCTCCAGTCAGCGATCCGTTCTCGGATATTCCATCGCGGGTCACTCAGCAGGTGAGCAACGAACAGCCCGCTGACACGGCACAGCCAATCATTAACCCGGTCGCGTCGAATCAGTTGCCGCCTCAGCCGGTCATTGAAACTCCGCTTCCGGCGGCACCGGCGATTGAACTTCCGCTGATTGAGTCGCCGCTTCCGACGACGCCACTGGTCGATTCCCGACCGGCAGTTGAAAGACCGCAGACCACGATTCTGCCGGATGTCATTCCGCAGCCGCTGGAAAGCGTGACCACAGCAGTTCCCGAGCGAAACGCGTTCTCGCCAGCTCCAGTTGATCCGCAGGCGATGGCCGATTCAAAGGAACGTAAGCAGTATGCCGCGTCGCTGCTCACGGCAGCTCGCGAAGACATCCGCTCGAACCGTCTGGAAGATGCCTACGAAAAGGCATTGATGGCCAGCGAGTTCGATGTTGCCTGGACGCTCTTTGAAGAAACTCCGGACCAGCTGGTCGCTGAGATTCAGCGGCGTCAGAAGCAGTCTGTTCCGAAGCCGCTGCCACTGGTTGCAACGCCTCCGGCAGTTGAAGAGCAGATTCCAATGCCGCGAGTGGCTCCGCTGCCAACGGTCACGCCAGTGGCCGATCCGTTCCAGCCGCCACAGCCGTTCTCTCCGCAGACCGGTCTCGCTGCCCAGCCTGCTCGACCGCAGTCAGCTCCGGCTCAGCAGCCTCTGACCGAACGCGAATACGCTCTGCAGCTTGTTGCCGAAGCCCGGCAGTTGATGCGGGAAGGTCGTTTTGACGAAGCTCGCGCCGCAGCCCTGAAGGCGCAGTCGGAAGAAGTCAGCTACGGCCTGTTTGACGATCGCCCGGAACTGGTCCTGCGTCAGCTCGACCGGCTCAGTGGCACGGTCACTCTGTCGGAAGCAGCAGCTCAGCCAGCCGCTGCTCCGGCGATGCCGCAGCCCGGCCCACAGACAGTTGCTAAGGCGACTGCCGAACAGAAACACGCTCAGGCTCAGCAGCTTCTGGCAGCGGCTCGCTCTGCTGCCGACAGCGGAGACCTTGCCGCAGCGAAGTCGTTCGTCGCGGAAGCTCAGCAGCTCGACGTCACTTACCGTCCGTTCGATGAAACGCCGGAAGTTGTTCTTGCCGACATTGCTCGACTGCAGAGCGGAGCAACGATGCCGGACTCTGTTCCGGAAATCGCTGATCCTGCCGTTCCAACTCTGCCGGACAGTGCATTCCCGGTTGCATCGGCAGCGCAGGGAACTGCGCCGTCGCTTCCGACGATCGGACTTCCATCGGCCGACACTGCTCAGGCGAAGCTTGCTAACGACCAGCGTGCCGCACAGGCCGCTCAGTTGCTCAGTGAAGCTCGCCAGCTGATCAAACAGGGCAATCTGGACGCTGCTCGTCAGAAGGCACAGGAAGCCAGCAAGCTCGACGTGATCTACGACCTGTTTGCCGATCAGCCTCGCGATGTTCTGCTGGAAATCGCTCGTATCCAAAGTGCGAACGCAGTCAGCAACACGGTCGCGAAGATCGATACTGCTCCAGCGGCAGCCGCACCGGCCAGCGACGCTCGTCGTGAGCAGGCTCAGGTGCTGCTCGAACTGGCTCGCGAGGAAGTCGCGGCAGGCCGTCTCGATCAGGCTGAGCTGTTCGCTCAGAAGGTTCGCGACATGAACCTGACGTTCGGCCCCTACGAACTGCAGCCGAACACGATTCTGGCTGAAATCGCCGAAGCAAAGGTCGGACAGACTCTGCCGGCTCCGACTCAGTTCGCTGGTCGTCAGCCCGAACCAGTGGCAGCTCCCCCGGCTGAACTGCCGGCGTCGATCACACTTGGAGATCTTGGCGGCAACTTTGGGCCGCAGGACCTGACACCAGCCGGCGACTTCACTCCGGCAGTCGGATCGTTCACCGGCGACAGCCCGTTCGACAACATCACGGCAATCCATCCGTCCGGCGTCTCGGCCGAGACGAAGTTCAACGAAGGTCAGAGTTACCTGCGACGCGGCAATCGCGAAGCAGCGTACCAGGCGTTTCTGGAAGCGTGGCAGTCCGGCCAGCGGCTCGACGCTTACAAGTCGCAGCAACTGCAGGACTACCTGCGTGAGCTGAATCCGCGACGCGGTTCGCAGATTCAATTGACGTCGGGCGAGATTGTGCAGGCTGACGCTTACGACGAAGCCAGCCCGATCGACGTCGCCAGCCAGCGTGACAAGATCAAGTTTGACCGCCTCCGCAGCGAAGTGCTCAACGCAATGCTGCGAGCTGACTCACTGAAGGAACGCCGTCCGGACGAAGCCATCGAAGTCCTCGATCAGGCAATGGCCAACGTCGAAAACGCCGGCTTTGAAAATCAGGAAGTCGCATCGCTCGTTCGACAGTTGCAGCGTAGCCGAGGCTCGATCGAAGGCTTCATGGCCCAGCGTGCTCCTGTCCTCGATCTGGAACGCCGCAATGAGGTTGTCCGAGACCAGATCAAGACCGAGATCGGCAACAAGATCCGTGTCGAGAAAGAATTTGCGTCCCTGGTCGACGATTACAACCGCCTGTTCAAGCAGAAACGGTTTGCCGAAGCTCAGGTCATCGCCAAGCAGGCGGAAGAGATTGACCCAACGAATCCGGTCGCGGTCAACATGAAGCTGAAGGCGAAGTTTGCCGCCCGCGACGCGGACATTCAGAAGCTCAAGGATGACAAAGAAGAGAGCTTCTACGACCAGCTCTGGGACGTTGAGCGGGCAGTGGTTGTAAACGTAGGTGACGACAACCCGGTTGCCTTCCCGGAAAACTGGGCGGAACTAACCAAGAAACGTCGGGGCCGTTACGGCAACGACAACCGCGAATGGTCCGAGGAAGAAAAACGGATCCAGAAGAGCCTCAGCGACAAGGTGTCACTGCACTTTGAGGACGCCCCGCTGGTCGAAGTAATTCGCTACGTGAAAACAGCAGCAGGCATCAACGTCGTCATCGACCAGCTCGCTCTGGAAGAAGAAGGTTTCACGACCAACACGCCAGTGACGATCGACGTCGACAACATCATGGTGAAGAGTGCTCTGAATCTGCTACTCGAACCAATGGGCCTCGGATACAGCATCGAAAACGAAGCCCTCAACGTCACCAGTGCCATCCGTCAGCAGGGCAAACTGGTCGCGGCAGCCTATCCAGTGGCCGACCTGGTCGTCTCGCTGCGAGGTAAGACACAGCTTTCAGGTGGAGCCTTTGCCTCACCTCTGATGTACGGTGGAGATACTGGCGTATCGCCGATTGGCGGTCCGGCGGGCGGTGGCCAGTTCCAGGTAGCTTCTGGCGGCGGAATGTCTCCGTTCGCTGGCGGAAACGGTCTCAATGCCGAAGTGTCCGGTCAGCGTGACCAGTACGACTTCGACACGCTGATCGACCTGATCACGTCAGTCGTCGAACCAGAATCGTGGACCGAGGTCGGCGGTGCCGGCAAGATCGAGTCCAACGAAACGACACTGTCTCTGGTCATCCGCCAGACACAGCAGGTGCATGACGAAATCTCCGACCTGCTCAACCAGCTGCGTCGACTGCAGGACCTGCAGGTCACTATCGAAGTCCGCCTTGTCAGCGTCAGCGACAAATTCTTCGAACGAATCGGCATCGACTTCGACTTCGACATCCAGGACACCCTCGGCGGCCCGAACTTTGATGGTGGTGGCACCAACCAGCAGGGTGGTGGTAACAACAACAACAACAACAACCAGAGTTCCGGTCCGGGCAATCCACTGCCTCCGTTCGGTACGATCATTGGTGGCAGCTCACAACAGCAGGGCCAGCAGGGTGGCCAGCAGGGGCAGCAGAACCAGCAGGGCCAGACAGGGGGCGTGACATTCTTTACGCCACCTCCGCGACGACAGCTCACTGACCGCGATAACTATGGCAGCGGAGAGATTATTGGCCTCAGCAACCCGGGCGCGTTCACACAGGACATGGACATCGCGTTCCAGCAAGGGTCGTTCGACATCGGTGTGCCAGACTTCGGTAACTTCATGCCGAACGCCGGTATGCAGGTTGGACTGGCGATTCTCAGCGATATCGAAACTTTCTTCTTCATCCAGGCAGCTCAGGGTGACGAGCGATCGAACCTGCTGTTTGCTCCGAAAGTCACACTATTCAATGGTGAAACCGCCAGCGTTGGCGACCAGATTCAGCGACCGTTCGTCGGTGGTCTGACGCCAACAGTCGGAGCCTTCTCGGTTGGATTCACTCCGCAGATTCAGGTGATTCAGGACGGTATCAATCTGACGGTGACGGCCGTTATTTCGGCTGACCGTCGATTCGTCCGGCTCGCTCTGGCTCCAACGTTCAACAACATCATCGACATCCAGACCTTCTCGTTCCTCGGCGGAGCGGGCGGTGGCCTGGGTGGCGGCCAGCAGGGCGGCGGCCAGCTGGGCGGCGGCGGCGGATTCGGCGGCGGCGGCGGCGGTGGCTTCGGTGGTGGCGGCGGCGGTGGCGGCTTCGGCGGCGGTCTGGGCGGTGGCTTGGGCGGCGGCGGGATCGGCGGCGGACCACGCCGCAAGGTGGCTATGGACTCCTGGACGCG
>JAPOLP010001103.1 GCA_029977045.1 Planctomycetota bacterium | reverse complement strand
TTCGACGTCTCCGCGAGCGCCGGGCTTGTGGCCTTCAATCGCCACTCGGGAGAACAGCTCTGGCAGACAGACGCGCGGCACAGTTTTCTGCACAACGGAATCGTTGCGGGAGGCGGTCGCGTGTACTGCCTCGATAAGCTTCCCAAACCGGTTGAAGACCACCTCAAGCGACGCGGAACCGGTCGACCGGACACCTACCGCATCATTGCCTTCGATGCGCAGAACGGCGACACGCTGTGGGAGAACGACGACAAGATCTTCGGTACCTGGCTGAGCTACTCTGAACCCCACGACTTGCTGCTTCAAGCCGGCGCCGCCGCGTCTGATCGCTTGAGAACCGAAGTCGGCCAGGGCATGGCGGTGTATCACGGAGCCGACGGTCGCATTAGATGGCGAGACAACGACCGGGCTTACTCCGGGCCCTGCATCCTGCATCACGAAACGATTCTCACGAACGCTAACTCGTACAAGCTGTCCGCCGGTGCCTTCAGCCTGCTCGATGGCAAACCCGTCCTCACCACAAATCCGCTGACCGGTGAAGAGCAGGTCTGGCAGGTCTGTCGCGCTTACGGCTGCAACAACATCATCGCCAGCGAAAACATGCTGACTTTCCGCTCGGGCGCCGCGGGCTACTACGACCTGACGACGCGGAGCGGGACCGGGAATCTCGGTGGATTCAAATCCGGCTGCACATCGAATCTGGTCGTCGCCAATGGAGTCCTGAACGCTCCCGATTACACCCGCACCTGCAGTTGTGCCTATCAGAATCAGACGTCGCTGGGACTGGTTCACATGCCCGAGATGGACGTGTGGACGATCAATCACGAGGCACACCTCACGAAACCAGGCCAGCGGATTGACCGCATCGGCATCAACTTCGGAGCACCCGGTGATCGAGTCGATGACCGCGGAACTCTGTGGGTCGATTACCCGCCGGTTGGCGGCGAGCACCCCGATCTGGACATCAAGGTTGAAGGTGCCCCGACCTGGTACCGGGCCAGCAGTCTGAAATTCCGCGGCGAAGGACCCGCGTGGATCGGCGCATCTGGAATCGTCAACGCGACGCGTATTTCAATTCCCGTGACCATCAGCGAGGCCGCGTCACCAGAAAAGTCAGCGAGTAAGAACACGGAACAGACGGCAGCACCGCCTTCTGGTGACACGTCGAGTTACACGGTTCGACTCCATTTCGCCGAACCGGAACCAGCAATGACACAGCAGCGGGTTTTCAATCTGTCGCTTCAGGGGCGAGCAGTGCTGGAAGACTTTGACATTGCCGGCAGCGCTGGCCAGCCGCAACGCACCATCGTCCGGGAATTCAAGCGAGTCGAGATCTCCGACGAGCTGACGATCGAGCTGACATCTCGGCAGGGCCAAACGATCCTCAGCGGCGTCGAACTCATCCGCGAGGCGAACTGACATAGCAAACCTGCTCACCTTGACCCGCCACGTCGCTCAACTCCGCTCAACATAGCGTGGCCGCTGAGTGCGGCGCCTTCTCCGCTCACGGAACAGCGATGTGTTACAGGATGTCCTGCGGGTAGTCGTTGAACGATCGCAGAGCCTCCGCGAATTGCACCCCGCAGGTGGCTCCGCGATATCTTGCCAGAGTTTCCTTGGCGCGAACGGCGCCGTCCTGCCGCAGCGGGTCGTAGTCCGCGTTCCGCGCCAGTGCCATCAGTCGTCCCAGCCATTCCGTTGCACGCGGCCAGTCGTCTGTTACGTCGACGAAAGTGTTGGGCTCGAAGCCGACCGTGTGTCGCGGCCCGTTGTCATACCAGTAAACCTGGCGAGGGCCGCGGTAGGGGATGGACTCGTCGATCAGCCGGTCGGCGTGCTTCAGCGCGATACTCGACAGCCGCGAAGCAACTTCGTGGTCAGAGTGGCGGTCATGAGGCCACAGCATGAAGGCAACGTCGGGCTGTATCCTGGCAACGGCTTCCGCGACCTGCTTCTTCGCCTCGACTTCGACATCAAACGACATCTCTGCGAAATTCAGAAACCGCATCTCGACGCCGAAGTCGCCGCACAGTTGCTTCGTTCCGTCGATCAGTGCCTGCTCACGCCCTTTCACGGGACGCCAGTTGGAGTAGTCACCTATCAGCGACAGAATCACGACGCGATGATTCTTGCGGATGGCCTGCAACAGAATCCCCGGAATGCCGAAGACGCAGTCATCGTAGTGGGCGCCGATACCCAGAATTGTCTTTGCCATTGATGGACTCCGTGGAGGCTGGCTCGAAGCCTGCGTCGATCGCGAGCGCTTCGGTGACGGCGCCGCGGT
>JAPOLP010000518.1 GCA_029977045.1 Planctomycetota bacterium | reverse complement strand
TTCCCATTCGTCTCAATCAGTTGCCCCTGAATCGGAAACGCCGAGTAGCTGATAACTGTCTCCGGGACCGATTGCTCGTCTGACCCGCTGTCAGTTGTCGCTGGTAGGCCAAGCTGACATCCGCATGGCAAAGCTGCAACAACGCAGGCAAACCATCGCAACCGCCAAAAGATTCTCTTCCGTGGACTCGGCATCCTGCACCGCCTTTCAGGTGCGGGAATCGTGTCACAAACGCTGTCAATCAGGGAAGCTCGGTTCTCGTTGGCTGTGGGCCGATTCTCAGGAGCCTTCCGGATCGCGGGTTCAGCAGTTCGTGTTGAAAATGGCGGCCAGGATTGGACCTGTTCAATTCCTGAACCTGCTCTCTCAGCACGTTCTTTTCTTCGCTCGTCAGGTCCTGCAGGCTGACCTCGATCCAGCCAAGTTGCGAAGAGAATTGCCAGGTAAGAAGCAAGCGGTGCGGTTCCGTGCTTTCGACCAGCCCGACCAGGTCACCATCCAGTGCAGTGACCAGGTCGAACTGCAGCCGGTCCGGCTGCTGATGCGCGAGGCCGAGTACGTGCTCGCCGACAATTGTGTTCTGCCCCTCAACAATGGAGTACATGACACCCCACAGATCGCCAGCGGGTCTGTCGTAACCGCTGACAATGACTGCTCGGTTCCGTCCCGCGTCAAGTTCAGCGGACTGCACGGTTTGAGACGGACTTTCCGCAACGAAAAGCCAGTACATGACTCCGGAGGCGACGAAGGAAATCAACGATCCCCACACGGCACCGCCGACTCTACGAAACGCGTCAAGGACGCCGTCAAACAACGCTTCGTAAATGTTGAACATGATGCATCCCGCGATTCACACCGGTCGCCGTCTCTGAGGCTTCCATTGCTGACAACAGACTCGCCCGATCAGGAGCGGACAACGATTGTCGATGCGGCTTTTGCTAAGTGTCGCGTCAAACCAGGCCTTCGCGCATGGCGGCGGCGACGGCTCCGGCTCGGTTGTTGACGTGCAGCTTCTGGTAGATGTTTCGCAGGTGGGTGTCGACGGTGTGCGTGCTGAGGCTCAGTTCGCTGGCAATTTCTTTCTTGGTCATGCCGCGAACGACCAGTCGCAGGACGTCCATTTCGCGATCGGTCAAACCTGGACCGGAGTGTTGCGGCCGCTTGCCGGAGAAGACGTCGAGTACCTTGCGCGCGATTTCTGGATTCATGGATGCGCCGCCGCTGACGACCTCCAGAATCGCTTCGCCGATTCGTTCCACGGTCGACGTTTTCAGCAGATAGCCATCGGCACCGGCGCAGACCGCGCGGAAGACTTTGTCGTGCTCGTCAAACACGGTCAGGATGACGATCTTCGCGTTTGGCGCGGCCTCACGCAGCTTCGGCAGAGCAGAGATGCCGTCCATCCCAGGCAGCCCGATATCGAGCAGCAGAACCTGAGGCGGCCCGGATTCGGCGATCCGTGCGAGCGTGTCCTCAACCGAGCCCAACGAGGCTTCGCAGCTCAGGCCGTCGATCTGATTAATCGCGATGTCCAGGCTGCGGCGAAACCGTTCGTTGTCTTCGCAGAGCCAGACGGTGATCGGGGCTTCCAGAGTCGGAGATTCTGGTGAGTCTGTCATGGCTGAGGCTTAAGTTCAGGGGCACAGGAAGATGAGGCACGCTGCCCGGGCAGCTTGAAGATGGGTGTGTCACGACGTCCGTTTACGCACTCCGTTGCTGGGGACTGCGGCGTCGGACGAGCCATCGAGCATACCGGCGCCAGCGCTGCCAGCGATACCGTGCTCCTGGAAGTGGAACACAAAGCGTGACCGTTGTTCCTGATCCAGACGCGGTCTCGAACTCGACGGTTCCTCCCAGCTGGCCCATGCGTTTGCGGATGCTGTTGATGCCCAGGCCGTCGCGGCGGGATTCGAGATCGAATCCCTGGCCGTTATCCCTTACCGCGATGCGAATCTGCTGATCGGGAAACTCGACCTGCACATCGACCCGGGTTGCCTTGCTGTGCCGCGCTGCGTTATGCAGAACCTCTTTGTAGGACAGAAACAGGTTTCGACGCCAGCTGAGCGGGACATCGAGTGAGGGCACGGTGTTCTGGCACGTAAACGTGGTTTCGCAGTGTGAAAGAAGCCGCGCGATCACCGTCCGGATTCTACCGATGAAGTCATCGAGTTTTGACGTCGGAGTGCGGATCAGCCAGAGGATGTCGCGCATCGCGTCGCTGGTTTCGAGCGCTACCGTGCGAATCTCGTCGAGTTCTGGTTTCAGTTCTGGTGGCAGCCCGCTGGCATTGCCGGTCGTCTGACACAGCAGAGCGATCGCGCCGAGGTTGCTGCCGATGTCGTCGTGCAGGTCGTTAGCGATTTGAGTTCGCAGGTTCTCTGTGTCGACGCGGTGCTCTTTTTCCTGGCTCCAGTTTCGCCAGGTCAGTGTGGTGATGCTGAGGACGACGAAGACTCCGCCCGCAATTCCGAGATTGGTCCAGACCTGCCGGACTGCGGCCGCGTGTTGTGAACGATTGAAGTCGAGGTCCTGCTGCAGGCCGCGCCGCTCGGCGAGTTGTCCAAGCCAGATCGGGAACTCCAGCAGACGCGTCCGGCTGGTGAAATCGTCGACCAGGTAACGGGGACTCCAGCGACGCGAGTCAAACGACTTGTCCTCGTCCGACGCCGTGACGACGACGTCCGGTTCCGTCGAGACGTTGCTGCTGTTCGAGTAAACCTGAAACTCGGACAGCGCGAGTCGCGGGGGAATCACGCGGCTGTCGAGGCCTGTTGCAGTCAGTCGGATATAGCGGGCCGACAGAGTCTCAGACGGGAAGCCTCGCGGTGACTCGTTCCACAAACGGCGAACTTCAGGTGCCGACAGCGTTTCCCGCAGTTCGCCGGGCAGGATCATCGACCGGTCAGTCCAGTGATGCAGGTCCGCGTGAGTGAGATCGCAGAACAGGACGGCGTCTGACAGGTCGGCTTCGTTGGCGACTTCAATCCGAAACCGTTCCGGGAATCCCCAGCCTGGCAGGTCGGTCTGCCCACTGGGCCGTGCCGGGACGAGACGGATTTCATCGATCGGCAGCGACTTGCCCAGGTCGAGCTGAATCCACTTGGGCGTCGGACCTCGCCTCGGTTGGGAAACGAATCCCTCGGTATGGCTGGCGAGCGGGCCGATTGGCAGAGGCAGTGCCGAGTTCTGATCGACAAGATACTCACGCGACCAGCGGCCTTCGACACTGTATTCCGCTCCTGACGCAGTTACGGGCCGCCACGCTGCGACGTTCCGCATTCCGGAGAGAACGATCAGTTCGCCGAGTGCAAAGAAGTATCGACCGCCGACCGACGGGCACTGAGTTACGGTGACACGCACGTACCTCCCCGACTGATCGATCCCTGGAATCTCGATGGGAAAACGTCCGGGATTCGGAACGTCGGACGCCGAAAAGTCGGCGATCAGCGATCCGTCGTTGAAGTTCGGCGTCCGCGCAATCTGCACGCGAAACCGGACCGGAAAGCCGTATCCCTCGACCGGCGTGTTCTCCAGCAGGACGGTCGCCGGGATCAGTGCGATGGAATCGAGCGGATAGTCGCGTCCCAGGTCAACCTGCACCCACGGGATATCATCGTCGACTCCGGATGGCCGACTGTGGTAACCCGCCTGCTCAATCGCCTGTGATGAGTACGGAGCCAGCGAATTCAGTCGCAACTGTAGAAAGTCGATCTCCTCTTCGAGGACGCGAACGTCTTCGCTCATCAGCCACGGAATGCTGAACTCGTTGGCGGCGACGAGGCCCGGCTGCGCGGCTGCGCTAGCGTGCTCTGCAGGGCCAGCCAGGCTGGCGAGGGCAACTGCGACGATCATCAATGCTGAACATGAGCAGCGGAACTCTCTGCTGTACCGTTCGATGTTTCGGACAATGACGGCGCGTAGCGATCGCAGCAGACAGGGCTTTGTCTGCGGAAGTGGCTTCGCGACCGGATCACGCGTCATTGCAGAAGCTCTCGGATTTCGGCGGGCGAAAACGGCCGATCGAGTCGCGCTCCAAGCTGGCCGACGACTCGGGCGGCAGCGTGTGATGCGAGGTGGCCTGCGTCGTGCAGTGACAAACCGTTCGTAATCCCGAACAGGATACCGGCGGCATACATGTCGCCCGCTCCGGTCGTGTCGAGGGCGTCGACAGAGACACCTTCGATTGGGATCAGGTGGTTGCCTTCCATCAGCAACGATCCGTCGGAACCGAGCGTCAATGCGACGGTTGCCGCATGCTTGTGAATTTCGTGTGCGCAATCCGCGGGATCGTGCTGCTGAGTCAGGCTGCGGGCTTCTTCGAGATTGCAGAACAGCAGATCGACCGGGCCTTCAATCAGCGACTGAAACTCGTCACGGCACAGGTCGATCAGAAACGGATCGGAGACCGTCAGCGAAACCTTGACGCCGTGCTTGACGGCCAGATCGATCGACTTTTTCGCTGCCGCTCGCGAGCCTTCGCCAGCGAACAGATAGCCTTCCACATAGATCCACTCGGCCTTGCGGATTTCTTCTTCGTTGATGTCGTCCTCAGACAGTTCGGCGGAGATTCCCAGGTTCGTCAGCATCGTCCGCTGAGCGTCTTCCGTGATCAGGACAACGCAGGTGCCGCTCTGGCCCGTTCCTGGCGGTACTTCGATGGCGACACCCAGGTCGCGCAGATCCTGCAGGAAGAATTCGCCGATGCTGTCGTTCGCCACCTTGCCGACGTAAGCCGCTTTGCCGCCGAACTGAGCAATCCCGATGATCGTGTTCGCCGCCGAGCCGCCGGCACAGCGAGTCACCGACGCATGGTCAATATGGCCGAGCACCCGCTGCTGCGTCGCCTCGTCGACCAGCGTCATGATCCCTTTGGGGAAGTCCAGCTTCAGCAGCGTCTCGTCCGACACGCGAGCCTGAAAGTCGACAAGTGCGTTGCCGATGCCATAAAC
>JAPOLP010000013.1 GCA_029977045.1 Planctomycetota bacterium | reverse complement strand
GGGCATCCTTCTATTTATCCAAGTATGCGCTGGTATAGGTCTTCCTGAGCCTGCAAAGCTTCCTGATAAACCTTATTTGATTGCATATCCGGCTCAAAAGTTGTTCCCAATTCTGGTGCTGGTAATGTTCTCGTGCAGGCAGCAGGTATCAACCTGGGCGGCGATGGAATCTCCGGTACGGGAGCGTTGACGATCGCCCCTTCAGTCGCGTCGTCAACGATCGGACTGGGTGACTCTGCGAGCGGTGATCTGAATCTCGACGCGGCGGAACTCACGCTGCTGCAGGATGGCTTCAGCTCGATCACGATCGGTGACGCCGCCGCCGGGACCGGCGCGGTTGATATCAATGCCTCAACGTTTGCTGACGACGTCACGATCGTCGGTGGATCGATCACGGTCACGGAACTCGATGCCGGGGCAAACTCGGTCACGCTGCGAGCCCGCACCGGTGCAATCGCCGATGGCGGGGATGTCGGGGCCGATGTGTCCGGTGGAGCCGTGACGTTGAACTCGGCGACCGGCGTCGGCACTGCGGGGAATGCCATTGAAACCGCCGTGACATCGCTGACGGCTGCAGCCTCAACCAGCGGCGGAATTTTCATCAACGAGACGGACGGGATCTCGCTGAATACTCAGACCGTCGCCGCGGATGGTGATGTGACCATCACGTCGGGCGGCGGGCAGCTCGACGTGGCGTTCGGGCAGATCATTGCGACAACCGGTACCGGTTCAGTCAGTCTGACGGCGGCTCAGAACATTCTTCTGAACGCCTTCGCGACGATCACAACGGTCGACGGCGGCATCACGCTGAATGCGAACCCGTCGGGGGCTCAATCGGGCGACTTCATCGGACTGAACTCAAACCTTGCAACGATTCGGACGACAGGCTCGGGCAATATTCAACTGCTGGGCAAGGGCGCGGAAACCGGGGGAAACACTGCCAATCTTTACGGCGTGTTTCTTCGCAACGGAACCAGCGTCTCATCGACAGCAACCGGAACGACGGCGGGCACGATTACGATCACAGGGTCAGGCGGTGCAGGCACGCTCTCGAATCACGGGGCGGTAATCGCCGCTTCGACGACATCCGTGACGAGTGTCGATGGAGCAATCCTGATCACAGGGACTGGCGGCAACGGTGCCAATGGCGGCGATGTCGGCGTTCTGCTGTCGAGTATCGGGATGCTGGCCTCGACGGGAACCGGACCGAATGCTGCAACGATTACGATCAGCGGTACCGGCGGCACTGGATCGAGCAACAACTACGGCGTGGAGATTTCCAACAGCAGTGCAACGGTCACCAGCGTCGACGGAGATATTGCCATTACCGGGCAGGGTGGAAACGGGAACGGCCTGAATATCGGTGTCTTCCTGAACTACATCGGCACTGTTTCGTCAACCGGGACGGGAGCGAGTGCCGCGAACATCACGATCAACGGTACGGCCGGCGACGGCACAACGAATAACTTTGGCGTCTCGCTTGCCGGCAGCACGACGGATGTGACGAGCATCGCTGGCGATATTTCAATCACGGGAACCGGCGGCAACGGGACCGATGACGCAATCGGAGTCGACCTTGATACCGACGCGACCGTGCAGGTTACCGACGGTGCGCTGGCCATTGCTGGCACAGCGGTCGCCGGAAACGCGTCGGGCGTACGTCTCGACGAGACTGGCGGCGGGCGTCTGCTGTCGATCGGTTCGGGCTCCATTTCCATTACCGCGACGGGTATCGGAATCGATGCCGATTTTCGAGCCGGCGCTGACAGCCGGATCGGCTACGACGGAGCCACAGCGACATCAACTAACATCACGATCATTGCAGACTCTATTGAATGGGATGGCTCGTTGAATGTTGAATCGAACGGGGCCCTGGCCATCCAGCCTCGTTCGACGGCGACGACGATCGGTCTTGGCAATTCGGCGACCGGCACGCTGAACCTGACAACCACGGAACTGGGCTTTCTGCAGGACGGCTTCAGCTCGATCACGATCGGTGATTCGGCCAGTGGGACAGGGGCGGTCGATATCAACGCGTCGTCGTTTGCTGACGACGTGACGATCGCTGGTGGTTCAATCGACGTCGACGGACTGGATGCGGGCTCGAACACAGCCACGTTGACGGCCCGCACCGGAGTCATCTCGACCGCTGGCGGCGTTGCTTCAAACCCGATCGACGTGACGGCGGCGACGCTGATCGTCAACGGTGATGTCGCACCGGGAGCGTCGCCTGGACAGCTCGTCGTTGATGGCGATGTGACGTTCGACGCGAGTGACTCGTTGATCGCGGAACTGAACGGCACGACGGTGGGCACTGAGTATGACCAGTTGCGTGTCGAAGGTTCTGTCCGCGTTGTCACGCTCGGCAATGCCACTCTCACGCTGAGTTCTTCAGCCTCTCTGACAACCGGTGACGAACTGGTCATCATTGATAACGTCGACAGCGGTTCGTTCATCAGCGGAACGTTCGCCGGTCTGGCTGAGGGAGCGGCAGTTTCTTTTGGCAGCAACAGGGGCACGATTTCCTACGCGGCGGGCGCGGACGGCAACGATGCCGTCATCACCGTCGATAATACGGCTCCGATGACGACGTCATTTACGCGGCAGAATCCCGTGTCGAGTCCAACGAACGCCGACGTACTCGTCTTCCGGGCGACGTTCAGCAAGGTCGTCACTGGTGTCGACACGGCGGACTTCGCGGTCAACGGCGTGACAACAGCGACAATCACGAACGTTTCGACGGTCAGTGCGTCGCAGTATGACGTCACGGTCTCCGGCGGCGATCTCGCGGACTTCAACGGCCTGGTCGGCCTGGATTTCGCCGGCTCGATCAGCATCGCCGACCTGGTGGGCAACGCTTTGCCGAATGCGGAGCCCGCAACTGACGAAACCTACCTGCTCGACAACGTCGCTCCATCGACGACATCGTTCACACGGCAGACACCGTCCACGAACTCGACGAACGCCGATGTCCTTGTCTTCCGGGTGACGTTCAGCGAGGACGTGACCGACGTTGATGCCGCGGACTTCGCGGTCAACGGAACGACGACAGCAACGGTCACGAACATCTCGACAGTCAGCGGCTTGCAGTACGACGTGACCGTCTCCGGCGGTGATCTGGCGAACTTTACCGGTGTCGTCGGGCTCGACTTCGCGGGCTCGATCAGCATCGCCGATCCGGCAGGCAACGCAGTTCCGAATGCAGGCCCGGCCACCAACGAGACTTTCACGCTCGACAACACCGCTCCGTCAGCGGTTTCGTTCACGCGACAGAGTCCGGCAACGACTCTGACCGCTGACGACGTGCTCGTCTTCCGGGCAACGTTCAGTGAGGACGTGACTGGCGTTGATGCGGCAGACTTTGCAGTCAGCGGAGCAGCGACGGCGACGATCACGAACGTCTCGGCGATCAGTGCCTCGCAATACGACGTCACGGTTTCGGGCGGCGACCTCGCATCCTTCAATGGGACCGTCGGGCTCGATCTGTCGGGAGCAGTGAGCATCGCAGACCTGCTCGGCAACGCACTGTCCACCACGGAACCGGCCACCGACGAGACTTACCTTGTTGACAACGCCGCTCCGTCAACGACGTCGTTTACGCGGCAGAATCCATCAGCCAGTCAAACAAACGCGGATGTGCTGGTTTTCCGAGCGACGTTCAGTGAGGACGTGTCCGGCGTCGATGTGGCGGACTTCGCGGTCGATGGGACGACGACGGCGGTGATCTCGAATGTCTCTGCCGTCAGTGCGTCGCAGTACGACGTCACTGTGTCCGGCGGCGATCTGGCGGACTTCAGCGGAGTGGTTGGCCTCGACTTTTCGGGTTCGATCAGCATCACGGACCTTCTGGGCAACTCGCTGCCGAACTCGGAACCAACCACGGACGAGACCTACGACCTCGACAACGTCTCACCCACTGCAGACATCGGCGACGTCACGCCGGATCCGAGGAATTCGACAGTCGGGATCCTCAGTGTGACGTTCAGTTCATCGGTGACTGGTGTTGATATCAGCGACTTCCAGCTGACTCGCGACGGCATGATCGTTGACCTGTCGAGCGTTGCGGTTATCGGAACTGACAACAGCTACTCAATCGACCTGACGTCGGTCACGGCGTCCGAAGGCGCATACATGTTGACGCTCGCCGCGCTGGCGTCGGGCATTGAGGACATGTCGGGCAACGCGCTGCTCGGAGATGCCAGCGATGACTGGATTACGGACACGACGGCTCCGACGGTTACGGTCGACATTGTTGATGCGGTACTCTCGGACGCTGACAACGTCTCGCTGGTCACCTTTGAGTTCAGCGAGGCAGTTTCCGGATTCGACGCCACAGATTTGTCAGTCAGCGGCGGAGTGCTCTCGGACTTCATGGCTGTCGACGCGGACAGTTTCACCGCGATGTTTACGGCGAATGACGGGACTGAGGCGAGTGGTTCAGTCAGTGTCGGAACGGGCTATCTGGATGCTGCTGGCAACAGCGGAACAGAGGCAGCGGATTCGGTCACCATCGACACACTCAACCCAACTGCGACGGTCGACATTGCCGATCTGTCACTGAACGACGGCGACCGCAACTCAGTCGTAACGTTCGAGTTCAGCGAAGCTGTCGCCAGTTTCGACCTCTCCGATGTCACAGTCAGCGGCGGCACGCTCAGCGGCCTGACGGCCATCGACTCCGACAGTTTCTCGGCAGTGTTTACGGCTTCCGAAAACGTTGAGGGCACGGGCACAGTGTCGATCGGGACGGGATACTCAGACCTCGTCGGCAATCAGGGCCAGGGCGACAGCGATACCGTCACGATCGATACTCAGAATCCATCAGTCGCGATCAGCTTTTCGCCCGATCAGATTACCAGGGCAACGTTCAGCTCGACCGTAACGTTTCAGTTCAGCGAGGCCGTGACGGGGTTTGATCTGTTTGACGTCAATGTTGCTGGCGGCGCCTTGATCAACTTCATGTTGGTTTCGGCGGATCAGTACTCGGCGGTGCTGCTGGTTACGGGTGGTATTGAGACAACCGGGTCAGCCTCGGTGACGAGCGGATACACAGATCTCGCCGGCAACGCGGGTTCCTCTGCATCAGAAACAATCTCCATCGACACCGCTGCTCCGACGGCCACAGTCGACATTGTTGAAACCGTGTTGAGCGACGATCACCCGTCGCTGGTGACCTTCCAGTTCAGCGAGCCTGTTACTTTCGATCTAAGCGACGTCACGGTTGCTGGCGGGTCGCTGTCGAGCTTCAGCCTCACGGCGGCAAATACGTTCACGGCAACTCTGACCGCCGACGACGACCTCGTCGGCACCGCCAGCGTCACTGTTAACCCGACGTACTCGGACCTGGCAGGCAATACCGGCACGGGTGATTCGGATACGGCTCGAATCGACACTCGCAACCCCAGTGCCGTAATCGTTCCAGATGGAGTGATCACGAACGCGGCGGTCATCCCGTTCATGATTCAGTTCGATGAAAACGTGACCGGGTTGACGCTCGACGACTTCAGCTTCGTAAATGGGACGGCTGATTCACTGCTCATGGTCAACGGAAGTACGTGGCAGTTGCGTGTGATTCCGCAGAGCGACGGGCCAGTATCAGTCCGACTGGCAACCGGTGCGACTCAGGATTCAGCAGGCAATTTCAGCGATTCCACAGCCACAAATGTTATCAGTGACCGAACCGGGCCATTGCCGGCGATTTCCGGCCCATCCAGCCCGACCAATCTTTCCTCGTTCGATATCACCGTAACATTTAGTGAGACAGTGGCCGGGTTCGGGCTCGACGATCTCGTCATCGCGAACGGATCCGCTCGCGATCTTGTACCCCTGAGCGATCGCAGTTTCAGTGCCACGATCGACTCTGCCGCCGATGGGCTCGTCACAATCGACCTGCCACGTGACGCAGTGACCGACCCGGCAGGTAATGGCAATTCGCCGGCAGCATTCTCAGTCAGTGTCCGATCAGCACTTCCAGTCCCGACAATTGTGTCATCGGCTGTGAGTCCGACGAATGTATCCCCGATCCCAATGCTGGTTCTGTTCAGCGAGACTGTTACCGGATTCGACAGCAGCGACGTCATGGTAACCGGCGGCTCGGTCGTCGATTTCTCCGGTAGCAACCGCACATATACGTTCGGACTCGTCCCGACAGGCGACGGGCCGCTGACGGTCGATATCGATGCCGGTGCCGCGCAAAACGATCTGGGAACAGCTTCGCAGGCAGCCACTCCATTCACGATTGTCAGCGACACGACTGCGCCGTCGCTGATGATTCTTCCCGACGGCACGAGCACCAGCGATTCGCCAATCCTGTTTACCTTCCAGTTCAGCGAACCGGTTGCCGGCTTCGCTCCTGGTGATGTCAGCATTACAAATGGAGTTGGCGGCTCGTTCTCCAGCGTCGACAGCGACACGTTCACACTTGAGGTAACGCCGTCGGGTAACGGCACAGTAACCGTCAGCACGGCGATGGATGCAGCCCGAGATGCGGCAGGCAATGGCTCCCTGCCCGCGTCAGCGGTGGTGACGTTTGAAAGCACTGACCCGCAGCCAGCTAACGCGACTCTGCCAGGTGCCAGCGCATATGAAGTACTTCGGGACGGAGACGATCTTATCCTGCGTTTTGCGGGCGGTTCGGAACTGTCACGCGAAACCGCATCGCTGGTGAGTTTCCTCAGAATCGCAGGATCTCCAGGCGACGATACTGTCACGGTGCTCGACACCGGAATCGCCGTCGATACGCCGCTCATCTTTGCGGGCGGCGATGGCAACGACGTCTTTGATGCAACGCCGGCAGTCGGGGCTGTCAACCTGACCGGCAACGGCGGCGACGACGTTCTCAAAGGCGGTTCAGCGGACGACACGCTCAACGGAGGCACGGGAGCGGACGAACTGGTCGGCGGGCCGGGCAACGATCTTGTGCAGGGGAACGGCGGAACGGGCGACACACTCGACGGCGGCGACGGCGACGACACGCTCAACGGCGGCAGTGGCAACGACCTCATCCGCGAGTTCTTCACCGGTGACGCCACGCTGACGAATCTACTGCTGACCGGTCGAGGCAGCGACGTCGTCATCAGTGCTGAACGAGCTGACTTCAGCGGCGGCGGCCTCGGCCAGACATTCGACGTCAGCGCGTTCTACACGCCCGGCCTGACGTCGGTGACACTGGATGGCGGCGGCGGGAACGACACGCTGATCGGGTCGAACGGCAACGACGTGCTCGTCGGCAGCGGTGGAGGCGACCAGATCGAAGGCCGCGACGGCAACGATTATCTGGTGGGCGGTTCCGGAGCTGACACACTGATCGGTGGCGCCGGCGACGACGAACTCAGAGGGCTCGGCGGTTCCGGCGACCGTCTGTCGGGCGGCGACGGCGACGACATACTTAACGGAGGCCGCGGAATCGACCGAGTCTTTGAAACCGGTGACGTCGACTTCACGCTGACGACGTCGTCGCTGACGGGACTGGGCACTGATCGCGTGCAGGCGATCGAGATCGCGGAACTCAACGGGGGCGAATCGGACAACGTGATCGACGTTAGTGCGTTTGTCGGTTTTCGCGGGTTCACTCAGCTGCGAGGCAACGGCGGAAACGACTTCCTGATCGGCTCGGTCATGAGTGACATCCTGAACGGCGGCGACGGCAACGACACGCTGCAGGGCAAGGGTGGCAACGACACGCTCAACGGCGAGAACGGCAACGATGCCCTGACCGGCTTCACTGGCAACGACGTGATCGATGGCGGACGTGGTTACGACCGCATCTTCGGCGGCGAGGGCAACGACACTCTGACCGGCGGCGCGGCCCGCGACACACTGATCGGCGGAGACGGCGACGACAGCATCAATGGCAACGACGGCATCGACACGCTCGCCGGAGGCACCGGCAACAACGATCCGTCACCAGGCGACGTCATCACCGACGCCACCGCCGTCATCGACGAAGCCTTCGTCCTCGACCCGCTGCCAGCATGGGTCGACCAGGTCTGAGCCGCAGGCATAGCCGGTTTCCACCGGCCAGTCTGAATCGGGCCGTAGCCTGGTTTCTCCGCAACCTGGAGCCACGCAGGAACGAGGTGGACTCTGTCGTAGAAGTCCGCACGCAGGTTCGACCCGCGATTCAGACCCGCCGCGAGTTTCGGAGAAACCCGCCTGCGGTTCACGAATCGTCGTCGGCAGAAACTCAACTCTGACCTGCAGCACCGCTGCCACTTGCCCCGGCGGAACTCTGCTGAGCATTCCGCGCGGCAGCGGCGATCACGGAGTCGTGCGGGTTTTTCAGACCGGTGGCGACCATCGAGACTACGCCGGTGCCGAACCCCGGCAGGTCATTCTGCCAGACCTGATGACCGGTTGCGGGATCGAGGCGGTACGTGTAACCATCGACGGATGCAATCAGCGTTTCGTCATCGACCAGCAGTAGAGACACGTACGACCAGCCTTTGGGGGCCGTCCAATCCCAGATCAGTTCGCCAGTTCGTTTGTCGAGAGCCGCGACGCGTTTGTTGAATCCCAGGAAAACCATGTCGTCGAGATAGGTCGTCATTGAGTCCGTCCTTAATCTGAGTGAGCTTTCAAAGTCCAGCAGTACGATCGAGCCCCGACCAACGACTTGATCAGCAGGCGGATCAAGCGCACCAGACATCGCAGCACATGGGCAGCGAGGATACATCCATGACGATTTCCCGCAGAGAGTTTCTTTTCGGCAGCTCCGCAGCAATCGCGAGTGCGTCGTTGTCCGGAATGGCGGCGAGCGTGTCTGCCGCTCTGGCTCCGGGTGACGTCGAGGTACTCAACCCGCGGATGCGAGTGCCGCTTTCGTTTGTGATCGACGACTCGACGTGCCTGGTCAACATGGGGCACTTCTGTATGCCGCAGTTTGCGGAGTGCTATCCCGAGCGGGCCGACTACCAGAAACCCTGGAAGACGTGGCCTCGCGAGATTCCCGATTCGTTCGTTCGCGAATTCGGCGAGTGGTGTGCCGAACACGGTGTGAAGGGCAAGTACTCGATCGTGCCGTACCCGGCGTGCGTCGGGTGGGTCGATCGCGAACTGCCCGGCTGGTCGCGGCGCGAACTGCTCGACAGCCTGAAGCTGGTTCGCGAGCTGATGGTGCCGAACTGGGACATCCATCCGGAAATGATTACGCACACGCGCGTGATCGATCTGAAAACCGGACGACCGTTCGACGAAATCAGCCCCGCGACGATGGAGAACTCGTACCCGCGCGAAAAGAAGAGCGTCGACGAACTGGCATCGTATCTCGCGTACGCGCTGCGGATTCTCAGGAACTGTGACCTGCCGTGCGAGGGCATCACGACGCCGGGCGGCTTCGGGAATCTCGTCAAGCCGGAACTGGCACTGGCCGTCCACGATGCCGTGCGGGACGTCTACGGCACCGATCTGCCGCACTACTTCAAGTACGTGATCGACGGCAAAGAAAGCACACGGCCGAAGCTCGAAGGTGTCCGCGATCTCGACACCGCCGACCCGAAGCTGACAGTCAACGTGCCCGCCGGGACGGGCGACTGGTTTGGCGGCTGGGACGGCGACCGAGTCCCCGAGCCCGATCGATACGCAACCGCCGATGCGTCGTCCGGGCGGATGGTCGAACTGATCGAACGTGGCGATCCGGCAGTCTTCCTCTGTCACTGGCCGGGAATGTACACGCAGGGGACGAAGGCCGGCTTCCAGGCGTTTCAGCAGGTCGTGCTCGCGATCAACCAGCGATTCAAGAACCAGACGCTGTGGCTGAAGATGAGCGAAATCGGTCGTTACTACGCGGCAGCCGAGCTGACTCGGATCGAACGCCGCGAATCAACGCTGACGCTGCGGGCTCCGTTCGACACGCGACGCTTCACGCTGCGGATTCCCGGTAAGGCAAACGCAGCTCCGGCTGTCACCGCAGGAGAAACAGTCCGCCTGACCGAAGTCCGTTCGGCAGCAGCCCTGGATTCCGGCAACTGGCTTCACGAGAACGACTCGTTCGTCGTCTGCTTCGACCTGCCAAAAGGCGAGAGCACCGTGAGTTGGGCGGCAAAGTAACGTCGCCGCAAAACGTAGCCATCTCGCTCCGCCGAGATGAGCCGCCGTCAAATCGATCGGCCTATCCCGAAGTAAAACGTCGATGCGGGGAGCAGCCTGGATCCAGGGCCTTGATGCACAGAGGCCTCGTTTGGGAATTGCTCCCGACAACTAGATTCGGCTCATCTCGGCGGAGCGAAATGGCCACTTTGGCCGCCGCTCCGCGGCGATTCTGGATGCGGAACGTCCGAGATCGGCGTTCCGACGCAGAAGGAGCGGCCAGTTAAGCGGTCGAGGTGAAAAGGAAATCGATCGCGACCCCTGCTACGATCCGCCGCTCTGGACTCTCGACACTCGACTCTGGACTCCCAACCCCAATGGCTCAGATCACCTACAAGGACGCGGGCGTTGACCTCGAACTTTACGACCAGGCAATGGCGAAGCTGCCGGGCCTGATGCAGAAAACGCACACGCCGCGAGTCATGCCGCTGGTCGGCGGCTTCGCCGGACTCTTCCGGCTCGATTCCGACAGCAACCTGTTCAAGAAGAACTACCAGGAACCGGTCCTCGTGTCGGGAACGGACGGCGTCGGCACGAAGCTGAAGATCGCCGTCGCGGCGCAGAAGTTCGACACGATCGGCATCGACCTGGTCGGAATGTGCGTCAACGACTGCCTGTGCGTCGGGGCCGAGCCGCTGTTCTTTCTCGACTACCTGGCTCTCGGCAAGGACGACCCGGTGCTGATCGCCCAGCTTGTTGAAGGCGTCGCGAACGCGTGCAGCGAGACTGGCATGGCACTGCTCGGCGGCGAAACCGCGATCATGCCCGACGTCTACCAGCCCGGCGATTTCGACATGGCCGGCTTCTCCGTCGGCGTCGTCGAACGCAGCCAGATCATCGACGGCACGCAATTAATCCGCGAAGGCGACGTGCTGATCGGAGTCGAGTCGAGCGGCTTCCACTCGAACGGCTACAGCCTGCTGCGAAAAGTCGTCACCGATGTCGCCGGCCTGAGCTACGACGCCCAGGTTCCGGAACTCGGCTGCACCGTCGCCGAAGCCCTGCTCGAACCAACCCGGCTTTATGTCCGCAGCGTGCTTGACGTGCTGGGCGACGAGTCACTGCGCCCGAGCGTCCACGGCCTCGCGCACATCACGGGCGGCGGCCTGCCTGACAACGTGAAACGAGTTCTCCCGGAGAACTGCGGAGCAACCATCCGCACCTCAAGCTGGCAACCCAGGCCAGTCTTCAACTGGGTACAGAGCCTCGGCGGCGTCGCGACGGACGAGATGTACCACGTCTTCAACATGGGCATCGGCTTCGTCCTGATCGTCGCCCCGGAAGCCGCTGACTCTGTCCAGTCAAAGATCGCCGCACACAACTTCGGCGTCTGGCAAATCGGCTCGGTTGTCGCTGGCGAACAAGCCGTGACGCTGGTCGACTGAGGCTGCAGAGCGAGGGGGCCGCAGGCTCGATTTACTCCGCGAGCAGCATTCTTGTGCCGTCGATTGAGTATTTTCTGACGATGGCCCCTTCAAGTGATTCCTTCTGGCCGTTGCCTGTGACTGCTCCGTTCTCGAAGCAGTAGACAACCCGCAGTGTTCCGGTGCCCGAATCAAGGTCGGGAATCGAGACTCGGAACTGGCCGGTTCGACTGATTCGTCCGATGTACGTCTTCCGCCAGCGTTCGTCTTCGATGCCTTCCGGTTCAATGAATACGACCGCGTGGTGAGGTGGCAGGCTCGATCGCATCTGTCCTGATAGAGTGACGCCCTGCCGCGTTGCGCTGGCGGCAAGCCGCCCAGTCACAACTTCGGGCAGAACGTTTCGGCGCTGCATATCACCGCTGAAGACCGGATGCTTCCAGAGCATCGCTGCCGCTGCGGGGGACAGAATCACGCGGGTATCGTCGGATTTCGTGCGGCTCAGATACCAGACGGTCCGTGGTCCCATCAGCGTGTTTCCGGTTGGTGAGCGTTCTCCACCAACGGCATTGCCGTCTGGCCCAATGTGCGGGAGGCCCAGGGCGTGACCAAGCTCGTGAATGCATCCTTTGAGCGTGAACTCCTCGTTGAATCCATGAGCCAGATCAGCGTCTGCGTCGATCTTGCCTTCGATTGATGAGTAGTTGACCAGTGCCCAGCCTCCGCGTCGAAGCGTGCCTTGCCCTTTGTAAACTCGCAGCCGCTCGGGCTGAGGCCCCAGGTAAACCCAGACCCACCAGATCGGGTAATTCGTCGGCAATTGAAACTTGTCGACTCCAGCGTCCCAGACCTCGCGGAGGCACTCCGTTCCTTGATACGAATCTCCCTTGCCGGAGAGCTTCCCTTTGACGAAATAGACTTTGACCAGCCCGTCGGCTTCTCTCGCAAACAGTTGCTTCTCCCGCGAAGTAAATTTGAGCCGCTGCATGTTTCCCAGGAAGAAATGCTCGGTTGCGTTTGCGACTTCAGTGAGTCTTTCGCGAACTCCCTCAGGTGGCTCCACGTCGTTTGGCGTGAAAAGCACCATGTGAATCGGGAGCTGATCGGCACTCGCGGACGAAGGGCCTGTCAGACGCGCAATCGCCGATGCGACCAAGAGGCTGCGCAGCATTGAATTGATCACAGAAAGCTCTCCGCGATGATTCAGGTGTCGGACACCACCGTTGAGCTGCCTTGCGGTATTCGCGACTGCAGGCAGATCAACCATGCGGCAGAATGTACATCGCGAGACTTTTGAAATCACTGACCGCAGCACGCTTACCGAACGAAAATCGCTGTCGTGAAACTGTCCGTCATCATCCCGGCGCTGAATGAGGAAGCGAGTATCGCTCTCGCGGTTGTACGGGCGAATGCGCTGGCTCCGCATGAGGTGCTGATCGCTGATGGCGGAAGTTCTGACCGGACGGTCGAGACCGCTCGCGAGTTACCGTGCCGGGTGATCGAGGCACCTCGCGGGCGGGCTCGGCAGCAGAATGCGGGGGCGGAGCAGGCGACGGGGGACGTGCTGCTGTTTCTGCACGCTGACTCGTGGCTCGCGCCGGAAGGCGCGGAGCAGATCGAGCGGACTCTGCAGCGATCGCCGAAGATCCCCGGCGGTGTCTTCTGGCACCGATTCGATTCGCCGCGGTTTGGCTTCCGGTTAATCGAACTTGGCGATGCGTTGCGTGCCTGCTCGACGCGGATCGGCTTCGGCGATCAGGGCATCTTTCTGCGGCGATCGGTGTTCGAGCAGCTCGGAGGATTCCCGGACGTTCCCTTGATGGAAGACGTCCTGCTGATGCGTCGCCTGCGGGAAATCGGACGTCTCGCCTTCCTGCCCGGCCCGCTCCACACCAGCGCCCGCCGCCACGAAAAACACGGCCTGATCCGCCAGACACTCCGCAACTGGTCCCTGCTGTCCGCCGAACGACTCGGTGTGCCGACCGAACACCTTGCTGGCCAATACATGCCGCATTTCCGGTCAGTTCAGAGATAGGACGCCAAGCAGTGCCTCGGCTTCGCGGAAGAGGATCACCGAGCTGAGCGACATGTAGTCGGCCAATGGCTCGGAGATGAGGTTGGGGCCGGTATGCGAATCCGTTCCCAGCGTTCGCAGAATGGTCGGGAGTTCCGGATCCGCGTCGGCCAGTGTTGCACGAGCGTCGTCCTTGCGTCCGAGCTGGAACTCGGCCATGGCCCGGACAGACAGCATGAATCGGCGGATCGCGTGAGGGTGATACCCACCGGCGTCATGAGAATGGCGAGTCCACTCAATCGCTTTCTCGAAGTCGCCGGCACGGTACGACAACAAGGCACAACAGGCCGCGTGCCAGGCGGGGCCGTGAGGACACTCGCCCTGTTCGACAAACGCCTTCACCGGAAGCCGGTCCAGACTGACAACGCCCGGCTTCAACTGGGTGGCGAGGCAGAACTGGTAGCGAACATCCAAAGAGTCTTCCCCCTGAAACCGGGTCAGCAATCTCTCGCAGTGCCTGCGGAAACCTTTCTCGTCTCCAGCCATCAGCAGGTCCGGGCCCACCCAGAACCAGTGCCAGAACCAGAAGTCATTTTCGTCAGACTTGTCCAACCCTCGCTCAGCCGCCAGCGCCGCTTCACGCCACATCCCGCGTCGAGCCAGAAACCATGCCAGCGCCATCTACTTACGTCGCGACGACGGGTGACGCTCGACATTGAGTTCGAGCTAATGCTGCTCTCCGTTCAATTTCGATCGCTCCAGAACCGACGCTGCTGCTTCGGGCGAAAGCCCTCCCGAGTTGATCAGCACGCGACGCGTCCAGCTTTCCAAAGCCTCTGGCAGCGTGTTGAGGTTCAGCCACGAGACAAGGCGTTCGCAGGATTTCGCAGCTTCCTCGTCGTTCTTCATCAACGATTGCAGTTGGGCGAGCAGAAGCAGCCGAAAGGCGGTTTCCGTGGGATGCTCCGACTTCGGGACGTGCTGCAAAGCGGCGAGGGCTTTGTCGTTCTGACCGGCGGATAACCTCGCGGCTGCGAGTACCAGGAATGGTGGCAGGTTGTCCGTGCTGAGCAGTTCCGACTCCTTCATGTCTTTGATGACGAAGGGGGTTGCACAGACGGAAAGCCGGAAACGTCCGAGGTTCAATTCCGTGCTGTTGTCGTGTCTCAGCCGGATCACGAAAGACTGATCCGGCGTGACCGCAAGAGGCTGCTCGAGCGTGAAGATCGCGTGGTGCGGCAGTCTCCATCGCGACCAGATATGCCACACGCGGGAGTCGTCCGGCCGGATTGTGCCCAGGACGTTGACGTCTTCCGCCGGGTACTGATAGCTCGCCATTGCGTCGCTGAAGACATGCGGCTCGTCGGATAGCCTGCCGTCGCTGGTCATGCTCAGCAGTTGGATTTCAGCCAGTTGAAAGTTCCCGGACGGGTGGCGGCCGGATCCTTCGTTGGGCAACGACGGGTCTGGAATCACGTCGAGCCTGATCGCGGCAACCTGATCAGCATCGCAGCGTGCCGTGATGGTGTAGACATCGCCGGGCACGTTATTGCCGGACGCCATGATCGAGCCGTCATCCCGAAGCGTCAGCGTGGCTGCTTCGGTCGATTCCGCAGACTGAATCCTGAGCGGCAGCCAGCGGTTGGCTCGCTCCTTCCGAATCAGGTCCGCCAGATGGCGAGCTACGAACGTGTCATCCGGTCGCTCGGTCAATTCCTGTTCGAGCAGCACGAGCGTCTGTCTGCGGAGCTGATCAGCCTCGATCTGCCGGCCAGCACGTTCCGCCTGATTCGCCAGTTCGAGCTTCAACTCCGGAATGTCAGGGCGAAGCGTTGCCGCTTTGGTGATAAGTTCTTCCGACTGATCAATGTGCTCGCTCACCAACTGGCGAAATCTGACGGAGTGCGGAACGGGTGGATAAAGATCGGCGACTGCCGGTTCCCATTCACCGAGACGCGCCCACAGAAATCCTCGCTCGATCTGAGTGGCCGGTGACAGGTCGGTGCGATGCCAGACTTTTTCGGCCTGACGGAGGGCTTCAGCTCGATCTCCACCGTCGAATGCAATTCTCGCCTGCTCAATGAACCACAGCGTCGAACGTGTTTCAGCAATTGCCAGACGGTCAGCTTGAGACTCGTCAGGATCCGGTGTCTCCCAAACGTTGATTTCTCCACGCCAGTTGTTCGCTGCGAGGTACCGACCGTTGGGACTCCAGTGAATCATGGGGGTGAAGCCATAGTTGGCCCGTCCGGCCGCAGACGGCTTCAGGCGAAGGATCAATTCACCAGTGTCAGTGTCCCAGACATATACGAGACCGATGCGACCTGATGTCGCAAGTCGGTGTCCGCTGGGGCTGAATTCGATACGAGCGTCAGCACGCTCAATCCCGGTGAGAGTCAGTGGTTCACGATTCTCTCGGAGGTCAAACACGGTCACGGTCTCTTTGCTGGAGTATCGGACCGCCAGCTGACTTCCATCAGCGCTGAATGAGCAATCAGAAATAGGCTCCGGCAGCTCAACCGGCAGTTGGCAGACCAGTTCTCCACTGTCCGTATCCCAGATGTGAATGCCGTCTGCCAGTTGGTAGCAGCACGCGAGCCGATCGCCAGACTGACTGAACGAGAGAAGTGGAGTCCGCGTCGGGTCTCCGCCTTCGGTCGCATCCACCCGTGGTGCCAGTGCTTTGAGCAGTCTGCCGGTCCGAGCATCCCAGAGACGCACCGGGGTCATATGATTGCTGGACGTGGCGATGAGTCGACCATCGCGAGTGAATTCGGCGTCGATGATGTAACCGCCCCGGTCAGTCAGCGTGTGCAGGATTCGTCCGGAGTCGAGGTCGCAGGCTACGGCCTCGACGGGATTGCTTCTCAGTGGGGCAACGAACTGCCGGGATGCAGGGCAGAACGCAAACGCTCGAAACTGCCCGGGCAGCAATGTCAGGTGGACATGGTCTGTGAAATGAACTCGTTCACCGGTCGCGACACGCGCACTGGCAATCCTGATTGCGTCGTCCTCCGCTGTTGCGCAAATCAATTCATCCCCGCTGTGACTGAAGGCAAAGTCGACGAGTCGCTCCCCCGGAAAGTGGGTGTGCGGTACTCGCAGGGTGAGTTGCTGCTGGGCTCGCGTCAGATCCCAGATGCGAATTCCATCCCTGGAGACCGAGGCGAGCTGGTGCCCGTCAGAACTGAAGGCCGCTGCGAAGACAGAGACATCGTGGCCCCGAAGGATGTGAGTAAGGTTGCCGGAGTCGAGGTTCCAGACTCGAACCGCCGTATCATCGCCCGCTGTCCCTGCCCATCGTCCGTCGCCGCTCAACGTGACCCCCTGCACGCTGCCTGGCAGCGCCAACGTGCGGACAGCCTCACCAGTCTGCGGATTCCGCAACACGACGGAATGCCCATCGGCAACGTCAGGGTCAAATTCCGCCACCAGCGATTCCGAGTCCCTGAAGTCAGCGGCCTCGACCTGATCGAGCGGAATGACTTCGGTCAGTCCGGCATCGACTGCGTGTGCAACGGCGCCTTTATTGTCGAGCGGTGCGATGACGCGACTGTCCCGGCTGAACCGGACTCGTTTCGGGTCCGGAATTGGAGTTTCGACGACATTCACCAGGCGGTAGTCGCGAGTGTCCCAAACCGCCAGATCCGAGCTGCTATCCGAGGTCCAGGGAACCGACGAACCCGTCGCCAGCCAGCGTCCGTCCGGACTGAAGGCAACATCGTAGATGTAATCCGATCGATGGATGGTTGCCTGGCTGAAGTGAATGACGTTCGCATCGCAGAGGCCGTCGAGATATCGCCATTCCCAGTCTCGCCGATCACGCCCGCCGGGCTGCGGTCGGCATTTCTCCAGAAGAGCCCGAGCCACAGTCACATCGCTGCTTTGCCACGCCTGATCCGCGAGCGCAATTCTTGAGAAGTAAACGGTGTCTTCTGCCCGGTCCCGTGCCGCCTTGGCTGACTCAGCGAGTTTCAGATTCTCGGCAGCGACGTTTTGCGCCTGATTCCGGGCGACCGTCAATTCCCCGGTTCGAATCGTGAGGTCGTTCGTCTTTGTCGTGAGTTCCGCCGCTGTGGTGGTCAGTTCCTCGACGGTCGAATTGAGCTTCGTATTCAGACTGCTGAAGTAGCCGGCAGCGAGGGCCGAACCGACGGCGACGACAATCAGCAGGACGGCGACGGTCGACAGTGACGCCGCCAGACCTCTGTTCCGGCGGCGCCAGCGGCTGAGTTGTTCGAGTTTGGAGATGCGTCGCGCGCGGATCGGTTCGTCGTCGAGAAACCGTTGCAGGTCGTCTCCCAGTTCACCCACGCTGGCGTAGCGTGCTGCCGGTTCCCGATCGATGGCCTTGTGAATGATCGTGACCAGATCGCGCGGGGTATCCGGCGCGATGGTGTCCAGAGCAGGACGCGCACACTGCTCGATGTCCCGCAGCAGGCCGGCCCGTTCCTGGCGGTCAAACGCCGGACGCAGGGCAATCAGCTCGAACAATGTCAGCCCGAGCGCGTATTGGTCGCCGCTGGCTCCGACTTCGCCTGCGAGTGATTCCGGCGGCAGATAACGGAGTGTCCCCATCACGCTGCCGTCGAGCGTCAGTCCGGCCAGCGTCTCGGACTCGGAAAGCTGAGCCAGACCGAAGTCCGTCAGCCACGCCGTGCCGGACCCGTCGATGAGAATGTTCGACGGCTTGACGTCCCAGTGCAGCACGCCGCTGTCGTGTGCGTACTGCAGCGCCGAAGCGATCGACCGGCCGATTTTCGCGGCGAGGTCAGCGCGCTCGGCACTTTTCACCGGCGGTCTGAACTCCGTCGAGCCCCGCCTGTTGTCCCCTGTCGACCAATCCGGGATCGAGTCTGCCGTCGCAGTCGACGGCTCCGTTGTGTCTCGACTCCCGCCACTGGCTGCCGGGGTAACAGGCTCGCCGGCTTGCGGTTGTCCGCTCCCGGCTGGACCTGTCGTCGAGCCTCCGACTGGTTGTCGTCGGCCTTCAGTATCGTCGGAGGTTTGCTCCGCGGTGGATTGTTCTGTCGAGTCCGTCACACACCGCGAATCGATCATCTCCCGAATGCTGGCGATGACCTGATCCAGTCCCGAGCCGTCAATGAACCGCATCGCGAAATACGGAACGCCGTCGTGCTCACCGTCACCGAATACATCGACAATGTTCGAGTGATGCAGCCGCGCGATCGCACGCGCCTCGCGCAGAAAACGCTGACGGCTTTCGACCGGCGACCGCGTGTCGTATCGGCCCAGCAGAGACTTCAGAGCGACCCGCCGCCGCAACGACTCCTGCTCGGCTTCGTAGACGACTCCCATTCCGCCACGACCGACTTCCCGCACGATGCGGAACTCGCCGAACCGTTCGGGGAGTTCGGCATCAGACTTTGGCGACACGGAGTCAGCCGCAGAGACTGCCTCGTCAAACGCCGCGATGACGATCGATTCGTCCTGGGGAAAGCGTCTCAGGTACTCGTCGCAGGTTGGAACCTGCCCGTCGCCGCGTCGCAGCTCGATCTCGACGGCCACCAGCTCGAACAGCAGCTCGTCCCGTAATTGTGCTTCGGCCCCGGACAGACAGTCTTCGATCCTCAGTGGCTGACCTGTCCGCCACTCGGTTTCAAACCGGCGGCAGACTTCATCGATCTCGCGAGCCTGCTTCAGCCTGCCGGTGAGCTGTCGCGTTGCGCCCAGTGGATCATTTCGGTCGGTCATGCCCGGATTCCTGTTCGCCGATCTCGTGACTCCAGATGCCTTTGATCCGGTTGAGCATGCGTTGAATCGTCCGCCGCGTGTAGCCGAGCTGTTCAGCGATCTCGTCGTTTGTGTAACCCTCGAACTTCAGCAACGCGACGGTCTCCAGTTCCGGATCGGCGAGCACTCGCAGCAGTCGACGAGACTCGTCGGTCATAGCCGCTGCGAGTTCCGGATTCACGGATGCGGATGCGGGGGGAGTCGCTGCGAGACCGGAATCGTTGAGAGAGACAACAACCGCGTCGCCGCCGCGGCGCTGAGCCGACTCAGCTCTGGCCAGATCACTGGCCTTGCGGAGTGTGATGACTGTCAGCAACCGCCACAGTTCGTCGCTGCCGCCGACATCTGGATATCGTCCTTCGGCCAGCGCTGCGGAAAACGCCTCGAAGGCCACCTGAGTGACGTCGTCATGATCAAAGCCAGGAAACTGCGGCCTGCTCGCCAGCCACTGAGCGGCCAGCCTGGTCATCTTCGGCGAAAACCGTCTCCACAGCCGGTCAAGTGCCTGGCTGTCTGACCGCCGAGCTGCTTCCAGCCAGAGCCGCGTTGATGAGGTGTCTGCCATGAAGTTCATGCTGCCTGACAGAGATTTCGGAATTTCTGAAGATCAACGCCTTCGCGTGTCACATTCGCACACAGGGTTTTCGTTCCTACCTTTGTCGAGGGGGGCGTCAAAGTGGCGGTGAGCACTCGCCACTGAACATCCCCAGTCGGCC
>JAPOLP010000405.1 GCA_029977045.1 Planctomycetota bacterium | reverse complement strand
GGTTTCGTAGAACTGCTCCGTCTGCCGGCTCGCCGACAGAAACGCCTCGAACAGCGACGTCTGCCCGTCCTTATCGAGATCAAACGACGCATCGCCGATCGCCTTCGAGAGGTGATCGCCAAACCGCGAGAAGTTCTGCTCTGCACCACTCTTCGTCGACGTGATGACCACTCGCCCGTTCCGGGCCAGCGTCTTCAGAAACGGCCCGCTCGACGACGCACAGTTGACGATTGCAGTCCGACAGCGAACCGGTTCGAGCCACTGTAACAATTCATTGTCAGAAACATCCGGCCCTTCGAGATTGAACCGAGCCGTCCGCCCATCAAACGTCCCGTGTCCGATCAGCACAATCCACAGTTCCGCGGCGTCGCTGCCCCCGTGCTTTGTTCCAAACGTCCCCAGCACCCGCTGCAGCTTCTGATAGTCGGTGAGCGATTCCTCGTTCGCGGCGACTGCTTCGTTCGGCCCGATCCGTACCGCCTCCGCCTTGCCCTGCCTCGCGGCTAGCAGCCATCGCTCTGCCCATTCGTCGAACTGCCGACCGTACTCCTTCGTGCCCGACGTTCCGCGCACGACGAGCACCAGTCGGTGTTCGGAATCAGCGGCACGTTCCTGCGCGAAGCTTTGTGAGGAAACCGACGCCGCAACGACGGCGGCGAGAAGAAGTAATCGTCTGTGCATCATGGCAGTCCCTTCGTGCGGCGCAGGCCCCATTCGCCGAGCAGGCAGCCGAGTACAACCAGAAAGACGTATGGCTGATCCCACAGCGGCATCGTCCAGGTCGTCATGACCGGAGCCGGGCGGTTCTGCAGTTCCGAAACGAACTCGTCCAGCCGTTCGGCCTCGACGACTTCCCCACCGGTCCGTTCGGCCAGCTGTTCGAGCAGTTCGCGATTGAGCCCCGACTGTCGGAACTCATCAACTTCCGGATCGAACAGCACTCCGGCTTCGTCGGCTTCCAGAGTCTCACTGTCCGACGTCAGAGCCGACGCCGTCAGCGTCCACGCCCCCGGTTCCTGCGGCACAAACACCGCTGTGTAAACCCCGGCTTCTTCGAGCGACGCTTCGGCGGTCAGCGTCAAAGCAGGCAGCGTTTCCGGTTCAGCTTCGACAGAGCGGTCATCGTCGGATCCTTCCGCCTTCGCGACTTCAATCTCGCCCTCGTCGTCGGCATCCGCTGATTCAGAAGCTTCAGCCATCTCGCGCGGCGGAGAGTCTGCATCACGAACTGCGATCTCAACCCGCACGTTATCCAGCGGCGAGAACTCCTTATCGGTCACGCGAACTCGAATCCGAACCGCCTCCGGAGCAACGTCCGGAGCCGGTAGCGTCTGCACGTCGACCCGCTGCGGGACGTCGGCGACGACCCAGCGCAGCATCTGCCGCCAGGCTCGCGAAAGATCGTCCGGATGATCCTCGATGTTCCGCAACTGCCAGCGCCACAGGTCGCCGACCATGACAGCTCCCGCCCGGCCGCGACCGTACTGCTGAGTGACCAGTGCCGGCCACACGGCTCCGTTCTGATCGCTGACCGTTGACAGTACCGACGCTCCGGGTTTGATCCCCTGCGAGGGGTTGATCGTCCGGAAGCCAGGCATCGTCGAGAGCCGCGTCCGCTCTTCCGACTCGGTCGACCGCAGCCGCACCCACGGCTGCAGCCAGCCTTCGCGGGTCAGGTCGAGCGTCACCGACTCGTTCTCAGTCGGAAACTCAGCCCGATCGAGATACACCGGCAGGACGTCGGCGATCGGTGTCCGGTCGTAATCACCAGTGAGGAACGACTCGGTTCCGCCGAGCATCAGGAACCCGCCACCGCGTTCGCTGACGAACTTCTCGATCAGCGTCAGTTGAGCCGTCGTGAAGAACGACGCTTCAATGTCGTCGAGAATCAGCGCGTCGAACTGAAACAGCTCGTCCTTGTTCTGAGGGAACCCGCCGCGCAGTTCGTCCGGCGTCTTCGTGTTGATGCGCACGAGCACCGGGTCGTCGAAGCGTTCCGTCTCTTCGTCGGCGTCTGATTTGAAACCGCGAAACAACGAGTTACTCGACTGTCCGTCGCGACCGCGGAAGTCGAACTTCGCTTCGCGCTTCGCCACGCGGATCATCGCCATCAGATCGACGTTCTGATCGTCTTCCAGCGAGCGTCGCAGAAACTTGAACTCCCAGTTTGGCCGACCGCTGAGATACAGGATCCGCTTTGGCGTACTGCCACGCTGAATCTGCACGATTCGCGAGTTGTTGATCTGCGTCAGTTCGTCGAGCGGCTCTTCGTTGTCGCCCGAAACATCCCGCACGGAAACGATCGTCCGATAAAACGCGACGCCGACCTCGACGGGTCGGAACTGCAGCCGGAACGCCAGCACGTCTGACGAACGATCCACCGGCTGACGTTCGACCGCGACCGATTCACCGTCCGCATTCAGCAGCCGGCATTCGGCCAGCAGATCGGTATCCGCGGGAAGATCAGTCAGTCCGCGAAACTCGGCGTCGCACTGAACGGTGACTGGAGCGTCCTCAAACGGCGTTTCACTGACGGACAGCGTCGTAATCAGGACGTCCGGCTTGCCGCCGCCTTCCGGAAACACGACCGGGTACACGGGCGGCAGGTCGTCGATCTCGCTCAACGCTGAAGCCAGTTCCGCCGCCGAGACATCTGTGGCGTTACCATCACTGAGCAGCATGATCCCGCCGTTGGGCCGCCCGGCGAACCGTCGCGAGACATCCTGCAGAGCAGACTTCAGCGCCGATGACGGGCCGTCCCACTTCAGGTCGGTAGGCATGTCGAGATGCTGCAGCCGACGATCGTACGCGAACGCGTGCAGCTCGAAGTCCTGCCCGAGCCGATCCAGCCAGTGATCCTCGCCGTTTCGCGGCGCCAGTTCCGCCGCGATTTTCTCTGAAAGCGACTTGTGTCCGGACGCTGATTCGTCACCGGCGTCACCCAACTCAGCAGTCAGGCTGCGGCTGTTATCGGCCAGCAGGACGAACAGGTTCGAATGCGGCTTGGGGTGCGTACCGCTCCAGACCGGCTCGATCAGACACAGTGCCAGCAGCGAGAGAGCAAACAGCTTGCAGCCCATCGTCAACAGCCGAGTCCGCCCCGTCAGCCGCCCCCGCTTTGCCGCCCAGCCAACAAGCAGCGCAGCAATGGCCAGCACAACGATCGCCGGAATCCACCATTGCGGGCTGCTGAAGGAAATCATGGCTGACCTTTTCGTAGGCCGCGTAAAACGCGGCGATGCACCAATTCCCGCCGCGTTACACGCGGCCTACTCTTCTGTTTCAGGCGTCAGCACGTGACCGGCGCCAATCCGTTCGTAGTACTGGCGGACCAGGTTTGAATACTTCTCGGGGACCGGATCACGGTCGATTGGCACCAGCGAGTCCGGGGATTCCCGGCGAGCGATCTCTTCCTGAAGCTGCTTTCGCAGTTCGTTGAGCGGTTCGAGAATCTGCATCCGCACCAGGCCCCATTCCGGTTCTTTCGAGTGCCGTTTGAATTCGACGCGCATGTTGCGAGCGGCCTCGCGAATGCGAGCGACCTCGGCCCGCAGCTTCGGGTCATCAACCAGCTCTTCGATGTTCCGCAGCTGGTCCGACCACTGGACGAAGTCACTACCAGTCAACGGCGCTGCCGGAGTCGGTGGGGCACCCTGCGAGTTGTGCTCACCCGATTCCGTCTGCATCCCGCCGCGACCCTGCTGTTGCTGCTGCGAGTTCCTCAACCCCGGTCGCTGCCGCTCACCTTGCTGACGGCCACCCTGTTGCTGGCCAGACTGAGCTTGTCCCTGCGGATTCTGTCCGCCGGGCTGCTGACCAGCCTGCTGGCTTGGCTGTTGCGAGTTGGGTTGTTGCCCGTTCGGTTGCTGCTGCGAATCCGTCGGCTGGCCGCCAACCTGCTGGCCCTGGCCGGGACGCTGTCCGGGTTGTTGACCAGGCTGTTGTCCCGCCTGTTGACCCTGCTGCTGGCCGTTCGGCTGCTGTCCTTGCGGCGGCTGACCGTTTTGCGGCTGCTGTCCCTGCTGAGGCTGCTGGCCATCGGAATTCTCACCCGGCTGCTGACCGGGACGCTGTCCGCGTTGCTCGCCATTCTGCTCACCAGGTTGCTGCTGACCGCGCTGTCCGGGTTGCTGCCCCTGTTGACCTTGAGGCTGTCCTGTCTGCGGCTGTCCCTGCTGACCGGGTTGCTGCGACTGGTCTCCGCGCTGCTGGGAATTCTGCTGTCCCCGTTGCAGGTTCTGATCGCCGTCCTGCCCCGACTGCGGACGTTGTTCCTGGCCGTTCGGCTGCCCGGCCTGCGACTGCGAGTCCTGCTGTTCCTGGCCCTCGCCTCGCGCTGCTCGTCCCGCAGCACGATCTTGACCCTCAGCCTTTTCGCCCAGCTCCTGAGCGATCGCGTCGCGGGCGTCGGCGAGTTCGCGGCTTGCTCGTTTCAGCGTTTCCAGTTCGTTGCCGAGCAACGAGTCCGCGGCCTGCTCGATGCCCTGCTGCAGACGTTCGACGCCCTTGTGCGCGAAGTCTTCCGCTTCGGTTGCTTCTTTCACGAAACCACGCTGCAGGAGCATGTCGGCCTGCTCGAGCGCCTCGTCGGTCCGGTCTGATCTCGCCTGTCGAACGGTTTCGTACAACTGCCGCGCGAGCAGCGGTTCGGCGGTCTCGGCTTTCTCGACGACGTCCCGCATCCGGTCCATCACCTGTTCGAGCTGCTTGCGCTGGTCACGAAACTCGTCCCGCAGGTCCTCGCGCTTCTGCTCGTTCCGCAGTGATGGCCGCTTGCCGGTTTCCTGCTTCTGGTCACCTTTGAGCTGCTGCGCGATCTGGTCCTGCCGCTCGCCGATCTCACGAGCCTGCTGCCGGAGATCGCGCATCTCGTCGCCGAACTGGCCAGCGGCCTTCTGTCGCACGTCGTCACGAATCTCCTGCAGTTCCCGCTCGGCCCGCGTGCCCTCGTTGAGTGCCTGCGAAACCTGGCCCTTTTCGAGTGCCTCAGACGCCTGCCGCACGCGGTCGCGGGTCTCGTTCAGTTTCCTGCTTTCTTCGGCGAGCTGCTGCTGATTCTGCGGCTGCTCCATGCGGTTGCGGAGTTCGTCGAAGTCACGCAGCAGTTCGCGCTGCTCCTCACGTAACCGCTTGAGCTGCCGCTCGATCTCTTCCTGCTCCTTCTTGTCCTCGGCAGCCTTGAGCGCGAGTTCCAGCTCGCGCAGCTTCTGGTTCAGGTCGCCCTGCCGCCGCGCGAGTTCCCGCAGCCGATTGAGGACCTGCAACTGTTCCTGGTTCTGTTGCTGTTCGCTCTCCTGCTGCTGAGCCTGCCGTTCGGCTTCGTAGCGGTTCTTTTCGTTGTCGAGTTCGAGCTGGTCGAGCTGCTGCTGCTAGCGACTGTTCTGCTGCTGGCTGCGGCTCTGTGATTGCTGCTGTTGTTGCTGCGTGACTTCGTGCTCGCGAGCCCGCAGCTTCAGCAGTCCCTGATACGCCGACCGCTCGTGCCGCAGCGCTTCTTCGAGCACGTCGGCGTCCTTGTCTGTCCGCGACGTTGTCAGCCGGTCAACCGCCGACGTCATCGCCTTCGCGATATTCGTGACGTGCCCCTTCGAGACAGGATCCTGCACCTTCTCGGCCAGCTCGCTGAGCTGCAACAGTGCTTCCTGCTGCGACTCGATCAGTGCCGCTGTGTCTTCGGCAAACGACGCCGAGACTTCGTCGCGAGTCTCGCGGCGGATGATGTTCCAGGTCGCGTTCATGATCTGCTTCTGCAGATAGGCAAGCGGCTCGGCC
>JAPOLP010000468.1 GCA_029977045.1 Planctomycetota bacterium | reverse complement strand
ATCGTTGTCGCCCTGTCGTTTTAGAACGTACCGCTGCACGTCATCGACGTCGTCCACTTTGGCGTACGCCGCTCGTTTGCGGTCGCTGGTGCCGGCGGCGAGCTTTGCCGCGTCGACACCGAATTCTGCTGCGGAAGACTTCGCCCAGTCGGCATTGTCGCCGGGTCGGTACTGCCACTCGCCGTCCATCCGCATGGCCTGCCTGCGTTTCTCGTTGAGCAGCACAGGCGGCGCGACGTTGAAGTTGGGTCGCGGGTCGTTCTGGAAGACTCGGATTGCGACCGAATTGAACTCACCGGCCTGTACCAGATCGCCGGAGATCTCGTAGCGGCCCTTTTCGCCGAGGCCGCTGCGGAAGTTCGGTGGGAATGTTCCAGTCGCTCCAACGCTGACGCCGTTGACGTATGAAGCCCGTGTGTCGTCGAGAGCCTCGACGAACAGCGTCAGTTTCTCACCCTTCCAGTCGGAGGGAACGCGAACGACAGCACGGTACCACGAGTAGCCATCGATTGGCTGCAGGTCACCAGCAGGCACCTTCCGCCACGCATCCGGAACAGCCAGCCGATGCCAGCCTTCCGCTCCTTGAGCGAAAGCCGTTTGAGCAGCAGCGGTCAGGCAGAGGGCAGCGGCGAGTGTCAGGACGAGGCAGGTCGAAACGCGGAAACCGACTCGGGAAGGCGAAGTCATGGCGGGCTCCGAAGGGCGGGAACAGATCAGGGCTTGCTGTTGTAACGTCGTGAGGCTCGATGTTGAACTCGACGAAGCTTCTACCCGGGGCCGCGCATGACGTTCAGGAAATCAACCTCTGCGCTCTCCAGTCCTCTGCGTTGCTCCAGCGCGTTCAACAACGCAGAGGACTGGAGAGCGCAGAGGTCCAGAACGTCTCTCTGGGGTCAGCGCAGTCCGGCAAGGAACGTCGTCAGCCAGATGATCACGCCGACCATACACCACGCCAGAACAAAGCCGATGATCCCGATCTTGCTGGGGCTCGGGATTTCGAGGTCGGCGATCGGCAGCAGTTTGCCTTCTTCGGTCGGAAGGTGATCCTCAGGCAACGTGCAAGGGGCGGTGACGACTTCGCCGGGGCGAACCGGCGTACGAATCAGCTTGAAGAAGTGGTCGAGCTTGCTGGTGTCCGTGCGGCGGCTCAGCAGGCTGACCAGAATGCCGCTGGCGGCTCCGGTGGTCAGGTAAATCAGAATCTGCCACGGAACGCTGGTCTTCGCCGAGATGAGAGTACCGGCGTCGTCGAGCTTCGCGACCATGATGTCCGGCGAGATCCCGTACAGCCAGCCGCGGAACAGGCCCGGCAGATAGTCGATGTTGCGCTGCAGGAAGTCCGAATCGCCCAGGCTGGCGATCAGCTCGAACGGAGTATGCGTCTGCGTCAGGTACCAGGCCGCCGCAGTTCCGAGCGTCGACGCCCAGACGCCAGCGGGCGTGTAGCCTCGCCAGGTGATGCCGAGCCAGAAGGCGAGCCCCATGAATGTCGGGATCGCCTGGATGTACGTCGTGAGCACCTGAATGACGTTGTCGAACTGCGTAAGCATGACCAGCGCGAGCCCGACGATACCGAGGCTCGCGAGCCGACCGACCATGAGGTAGTGCTCGGGACTTTTGCCGGGGCTGATGAATCGCTTGTAAACGTTCTCGGTAAACAGGCCCGAGCCGACAACCATCTGCGCGTCGCAGGTACTCATCACGGCGGCCAGCAGCGACGCCATCAGCAGCCCGACGAGCCCGTTCGCAATCGTTGGCAGAATGTCGTGAGCGGCAAGCCCAAAGACCTGATTCGCGAATGACTTCATCAGGTCGGGATTCGATTGCAGTTCGGCCAGGCGTTCCGGACTGAGGTAACTCGTGCCGGGGCTCAGATAAATGATGATGCAGGCCAGCCCGGTGAAGGTCCACGCGATCGTGCAGAAACGCTTGATGAAGTTGCCGAACGTGAATCCGAAGCGGCCCTCAAACTCGGTCTTGCCCGCTCCGCAAACACCCATGATGTGCGGCTGAACGACGATACCGATCAGGCCGCCGATCGAAAGCATGACGACATAGAACAGCGTGATCGGCTCGGCACCGGTCCGCTTCAGGAAGTCCTCGGTCAGCGTCATGCTCAGGATTTCGTCGCCGGAACGCGTCGGCAGCCCCTGAGCGAGCGCCGCGAATCCGTTGTCGGTTCCAGCAACCGTTGCCGCGACGTTCAGGGCGAACGGCAGCAACAGGAACGAGAAGACAATCGTCAGGACGCCCTGCAGAAAGTCGGTCACAATCGCGGCGTTCAGCCCGCCAGCCATGCCGTACGCGACGAACAGCACCGTCATGCCGGCGATCGCGTAACTCGACGGGAAGTACGGTTTGCCAGTTGCCGGATCGACGCCGCCAGCAAGTCCTTCGATCATCTCGCCAGCTCCGTACAGGCCGCCGGCGATAAACACGATCGCCATCACGATGCCGATGAGCGAGTACAACGTCGCAGTCGACGTGCTGTAACGGGCCTCGAAAAAGTCACTTGTCGTCAGAGCCCGCATCCGGCGAAACACGGGAGCGACGATCCAGTAGAACGGAGTCGCCCACAGCCACAGGAACTGGTACCAGATGCCTGCGAGGCCGAAGCGGAACGATCCGGCGGCGACGCTGACGGCCTGCTCGCTGCTGGTGCCCGACCCGAAGGCAAAGAACATCATGAAGACCTTGCCGAAGCGGCGGCCGCCCATGAAGAAGTCGGACATGTCTTTGACTTTTCGCAGCGACCACAAGCCAATCAGCAGGATCACGACGAAGTAGCCAGCAAGAACAGCCCAGTCAGCGGGGTGCAGGCCCAGCAGGTTGTCAGCGAGTGTCATCAGAGAGCCTCGTTGTTCGTCTCAGAAAGTCGGAGCAAGCAGGTTGCGGCAAGCGTAAGCCGATGCTGATGCGAACGGAAGCGAGGCAGACCTTCGGTCGTGGCCGGCTACTCGACGATTCCGAAGGCGTGCTGGGCGGAGCCGATCAGGGCGCACGATGACGAGGTCTCGATGATTCGCTCGACTTCCGACAACTCGGCGAGCGGGTACATGAAGAGATCCTCGACAAGGCCATCGTCCAGCTGGCTGAAGAGGAACAGCCGGGCCCACATAGCGGCTGACGCGATCTGCAGAGCGGGCTGCATGTCCGGCGGCATTGCGGATCGCAGAGGCTGCAGCGCGTCGTCGGGTTCCTCGATGCGGCGCAGCAGTTCGATGCCCTCGCCGGGAGCGGCGCTGATTTCCGACAGGACGACGATGCGGCCTCCCTGTTCGACGAGCTGCCTCGCCATCGCGAGCGTGCGGCCAAGCTGCTGCCAGCTGTGACCGGATGCGTCAGCGGAGATCGCGACGATGACGGTCTGCACGCGTTCGGGCATTGAGATCAGCCACTCGTCGGTGACGATGTCGCGGCTGCGAGCGAACACGGCGTCGCTGCTTCCAGCCAGCACGCTGCAGAAGCCGCCGGCTTCGGCCGGAACGACCTGCACGGAAAACTGAATACCCATCAGCCAGGCGATCTCGTCAACGATCTGCCGCAGTGGACGCGGCTCGCGCGGCGAGAGTTCCTGGTGGCCCTGGCCTATCGTCCGCTTGATCGAATCGACAGTTGAAAGGCCGGGAAACAGAACGCTGCTGGTACCTCGGTAGCCGAGCAATGCGTCAAACTCGGTAACGCCGACGGTCAGCACAAAATCAGCATCGACGAGTTCCGTCGCCAGATGAATCCGCTCGCCACCCGAAGTCGTTGCGAGGTAGCGGCAACTGGTTTCTTCGGTTGGGTCGTGTGTCTTCAGAGTGATGCTGTCTCGAACGCTGTCGGGAAGCTTGCTGCGCGGATCGACTCTCTGCCCGGCAAAAACCGCAGCCGGCTGAAGAACGGTCACGTTTTCAGCCGGGATGTTGCGACGCTCCAGATAGCTCCAGATCTCCGCGATGATGCTGTCTGCAGCTGGAACGCCTCGATCGAGCGCGATGACAACTTTGTCGTCCGGCACGAGAGCCTGATCCAGCGTCGGCAGATCAATCGGTGACGCCAGTGCCCGGTGAACCGCGTCGGCGGCATCGGCTTTCGCTCGCGGACCAGGACGAAACAGCGCGACGCGCGCGGCATCGATTTCGGCAGCGAACTCGCCGCTCGAACCGAACTGAAGTCTGACAGGAATCGATTGCTGAAGTGCCACTGCGCGGCCTTGAGTTTCATTCTGAAGCAGAAGTGTTGCCGACCCGGACGTCAGCAAACTGCGAGCATGTTATCGACCGTTGTCCCGACGCCAATCCTGCCCGCCGATTCAGGCAGGCACCGTGTTTGTATTTTCGATTCGACGCGGATCGACCATGGCAGCGCACTGCGGAAGATTCTGGACGATGTTGAGGGTACACTTCCCGGCCTGCCGGCAACCCGTTTCAGACACTTCCGCTTCGATCCGCCAACTCAGCACACACAACGACTCAGCACCCAGGAAATCCGCGTGTCGCAGGAACCGCCCGTAACGGACGAAGACGACGAAGCCATGCTCCGGCTGCAGGGCGGCGATTCGCGTGCGTTCGATGAGATTGTCGAGCGGCACAGCGGGCCACTGTTCGGCTTCTTCGTGAAGAATTGCCGAGACCGCTTGTTAGCTGAAGACCTTACGCAGGAAACGTTTCTCCGCGTGTACCGGCAGTACTGGAACTACCTGCCGATTGGACGCTTCAAGGGGTGGCTGTACCGGATCGCGCGGAACCTGCTGATCGACAACGTCCGCCGCCGTTCGCGAGACTGCCTCGTGAAAGCGATCAAGGGGCAGTTTGAGGACGAAACAGACATCATCTCGACTGTTGCTGGCGAGTTCATCTCGCCGGAACACGGTGCTGATCATTCGGAGCTGAAGGTCGTAGTTGATGAGCTGCTGGACGAACTCCCTGAAGAGCAGCGGCTGACGTTTACTCTGTACCACTTCGGCGGTCTGTCACTACCGGAAGTTGCCGAGGCACTCGACACTTCGGTGCCGACGACGAAAAGCCGGCTCCGGCTGTCGCGGGAAAAGATGAGTGCCTCGCTGCTTGAGCGAGGCTTCGTCAATCCGCACCAGCCCGACGATTGAGAGAATCCCGTTTTCGTTCCGCTACCGCCGCGAATCGAAAGGCGGTGGAGGCTCTTTCTCAAAAGAACACGTCAATCCGAGAGTCAAACCGCCCGTTAGCCGGGGCCGCCAGGCATCGACAACCGCGACGAACTCGACGGCACAACGACTCAATCAGCTAGACACTCAACCGACATTTCCGGACCGTGGAGTTCAGACATGGCTTACTTCAGCCGACTGACCGATATCGTGACCTGCAACCTGACCAAGCT
>JAPOLP010001052.1 GCA_029977045.1 Planctomycetota bacterium | reverse complement strand
GCGAACGCATGAAACTGTCGAAGGGACCGGTGACGACCCGCCGGTTGATCCCAGCGGCGAGTTTCCTGACGGTCGGCAGTTTGGCAACGCTCACGACTTCAAACAGTTGTTGCTCTCGGACATCGATCAGTTCAACGATAACTTCGTCCGCAAGCTGGCGACGTACGGCCTGCGGAGGACAATGACGATCGACGACCAGGACGAACTGAACGAGATTGCCCGAGCCGGGCGCGAGAGCGACTATCGGTTGCGGGAGATCATCGAGGCGTTCGTCACGTCTGACCTGTTTGCCAAAAGGTGACGACCTGCCGAAATCAGCCGCTGGGCGTTAGCCCACGGTTGCAGCGAAACCGGACGCTAACGCGTGCCGGCTGATTGTTCTGGCCAGTTGCCGGCTAACTGAAAGCAGCAAACCATGCTCATACAAACCAACCGCCCTCAGCTCAGCCGTCGGACCGTCCTGCGGGGACTCGGTGCCGCCATCGCGCTGCCATTGCTGGAGTGCATGCAGACGTCGGCGGTTTCCGCTGCTGAGCAGCCGGCAGCGCCGCCGAAGCGCAGCGTATTTCTCTACATCCCGAACGGCGTCAACACGCTGACCTGGCAGATTCAGCAGGCCGGGGCCGGTTACGAGTTCACGTCGCCGCTGGCTTCGCTCGAACGGCACCGCGCCAGCGTGACGCCGATCAGCGGGCTGCACCATCCGTTCGTGTTGGGCAAGGCTCACAACTGCGATCAGGTCTGGCTGACCGGAGCCAACGTGCCTCGCGACGGCGGGGCGTTTCGTAACACGGTGTCCGCCGATCAGCTCATGGCGGAAGTGCAGGGGAAGCACACGCGGTTCGCGTCGCTCGAACTGGCGATCGAAGGACACTCGCTGGCCTGGTCCCGCGACGGCATCCAGATCCCGGCTGAGCGGAATGTCAAAACGATCTTCGAGCGGCTGTTCGGCGAAGAGAAAGGCGGAGCCGACGTCGCGAAACGTCGGTTGAACCGGCGAGGCAGCATTCTCGACGCGGTTCTCGATGACGCCCGTCGCGTCAATCAGAAACTGGGCTCCGACGATCGCAATCGTCTCGACGAGTACCTCACCGCTGTCCGTCAGGTTGAAGAGCGGACCGAACGCGCAAACGCCTGGCTGAATATCCCGAAGCCGCAGATTCCCGCCGGAGAAGCGTCACGATTCACAGGGACGATCGATCAGACCGTTGTGCGCGAGTATCACCGGCTGTTCTTCGATCTGATGGTGCTCGCTCTGAGAACGGATATGACGCGAGTCATCACCTGCATGATCTGCAGCGAGTCGAACGGAGGCGCCATTCCTGACATCGGTATCTCCCAGACCCGGCACGCGCTGTCCCATCACAACGGCGACCCCGAACAGCTTCGCCGGCTGACCGAGACCGACACGTTTCTGGTCGAGCAGTTCAGCTACTTCCTCGACCAGTTGCAGAAGCACGAAGACGTCAACGGCTCGCTGCTCGACACGACCCAGGTTCTCTGGGGCAGCGGCATGGCCTACGGCCACAGTCACGGCAACGCAAACCTGCCAACAATCCTCGCCGGTGGCAAGGCGCTCGGTGTCAAGCACGGCCAGCACGTCGATTTCAACCTGCCAGTGATCGGCCAGTACAACGTCGAACAGGCAGGCGAGCACTACCGCATCTGCGGTCGTCCGGTCGACTCGAATGCCCGGCTGAGCAACCTACTGCTTACGATGCTGCACCGGATGGACGTTGAAGCAGAACAGTTCCAGGACAGCGTCGGAGTGGTATCAGAGGTTGTCGCGTAATTGACTGTCTGATCGCGGCTTTTCGGAAACAAAGACTTGCCACCATTCGCAGCCACCGTTCAATCGTCAGATATGAAAACAACACTTCTCTCAGTCTGTCTTGTTTGTTTTGCAGCTGCGTTGCTCTCCGCCGGCGAACCAGCCGCCTATCGCACTGACGAGAATCAGGACGCCGCGCTGCCATGGTTTCAGCCTGTTCCGGGGCAGTTTCCGCCTGAGGATGCGGCTCACTATTTCGCCGGAGAGTTCATCGGCGGCGATCATGTCGAGCGGACTGTTCGGCTGCGTGTCGACCGGGACGACCGGCAGTCGCGTGATATGTTCGATCACGCGATCACCGTCTCGATGCTTCCCTACGGCAGTGTCTACTACCACGGCCAGCCGGCGGTGTTGCAGGACATTCCGGTCGGCACTCATCTGCACGGCTGGTTTTTCGAGCGGCCCGCGGACGAACAGCGACACTGGAAAATCGAGCGTGGCCGGCTGGAGAACGTGTTCAAGCTGCGTGAGTCGATCGAGATCGATTTCACTCGCTGCCTGCGTCTGGAAGACGACTTCAGTTACCACTCGCGACGCGGTCAGCTCTGGAAGATCGACAGCGTCGACATCGACGCGAAGAAGCTCGTTGCAACGCTTGGTCGAGATGGCCAGGCAATCGGCAAGCCTCAGGAGTTTGACCTGCAGGGCAGCACGGTCGTCTATCAGGGCAACGGCTTCGG